>NZ_JBHYVB010000189.1:0-13080 GCF_042750115.1 Streptomyces sp. NPDC059455 | reverse complement strand
CCCGGGCGCGGCCGCCGGGGCGGGGCCGGCCGGCGCGATGGGCCCCGCGCCCACCGCGCCGCGGCGGCGCCCCGCCCACCGGGCCCCCGCCACCAGCAACCGCAACTTCGAGGGCCGGCAGGGCAAGGGGGCACGTACCCATCTCGTCTCGCCGCCCGTCGCCGCGGCCACCGCGGTCGCGGGCCGGCTCGCCGCGCCCGCCGACTTGTGACCCGCCGCCCGGCCTGGAAGGGGGCCCCAGCCATGACCCGTTTCACCGTGCACTCCGGCACGGCGGTTCCGCTGCGCCGCAGCGACGTCGACACCGACCAGATCATCCCCGCCCGCTTCTGCACCAGCACCAGCCGGACCGGGCATGCGGGCTCGCTCTTCGCCGACTGGCGCGAGGAGCCGTCATTCGTCCTCGACCGGCCGGAGCACCGGGGTGCGACGGTCCTGGTCGCCGGCCGCGACTTCGGCACCGGATCGTCCCGCGAGTACGCGGTGTGGGCCCTGCTCGACCACGGCTTCCGGGCCGTGGTCGCCCCCCGCTTCGGCGACATCTTCCACGCCAACGCCCTGCTGAACGGGCTGGTCCCGGTCACCGTTCCCGACAGCACGGTAACCCGGCTGTGGGAGCTGATCGAGGCGGACCCGGCGGTGGCGGTGGTCGTGGACCTGGTACGGCTCGAGCTGCGCTGCACCGATGTCGTGCAGCCCATCGCCATGGCCGGGGAGGACCGCGCCCGTCTGCTGTCGGGGGACGACCCCGTCGCCGCCACGCTGCGGTACGAGGCCGACATCAGGGCCTACGAACTCCGCCGCCGCCCCGCACTGCCCGTGACCCGCTGAGAGTTTCCTGCCAGCTACCGCTATCCCGGGGGTAAGAACCATGCAGCCCTTCCACACCCTGTCCGAGACCGAACGCCGCAGGCTGCACTCCGTGCTGGCCTCCGTCGCCAAGAACCCGTACGAGGAGTACGGCCCCTTCGCCCGGACGGTGCGCGACCTGGTCGACCGGGACGAAGTCCCGGCGTTCTTCCGCGAGGTCTGTGCCGCGATCCGCGGGGAGCGGACGGCGGGGACGGCACTGGCGCACGTCCTGCGCAACTGCCCGCTCGATGAACAGATACCCGTCCTCGATCTGGACGACCCCGTGGCGGACAAGTATCGCGAGAAGCGCACGTTCATCGGTGAGACGTTCCTGGAGTTGTTCGGCCTGCTGGTGGGCACGCCGCTGCTGTCGTACGCGACGCGGTTCAACGGCGACTTCTTCATCGACGTCATAGCGATCAACCGCTACAGCGGCATGCAGACAGGCTTCAGCGACAGCGAGCTGGTCTTCCACAACGAGCGCACGGCCCATGCCGTACGCGCGGACTACATCTCGCTGCTCGGCATGCGCTGCCCCGAGGGCGACTACATCTACACGGGCTTCGTCGACGGACGCGACCTGCTGGCCGAGCTCGGGGAGAAGGAGCAGCACACTCTGCGGCGCCCGTACTTCTACACCCCTTTCGACGTCCTCTCCCGTGACAACAACGGTGACCTCACGGTCTCGGGCGCCCACGCGATCCTGGAGAACCACCACAGCTTCCGGTATCTGGACACATGCACCACGGTGCTGCCCGGGGCGCCGACGGAGGCAAAGGACGCCCTGCTCTCGTTGAAGGACGCGCTGGTCAAGGCCGACAAGCAGCGTCACCGCATCCTGAGGGGCGATCTGTTCTCCTTCGCCAACCAGGACGGCCTGCACAGCCGGGACAAGATGGAGATCAACGACCCGGAGCGGGCCCGTCAGCGCTGGCTGCTCAAGACCTATGCCTTCCGTGATCGGGCTGCGGCGGACGTGCACCGCGAACGGTGGATCGGCGGCGTTCCCGGAATGGTCGGCGACTGACGCCCGCGGCCGGCCGGTACCCGGCCCTGCGCGGCGGAGGGTGCGCAGGGCGGGTGCCGGTGCCAGGAGAACAGGCTCACCGGTGGCGCGGATGTGCTCCGCGTATTCCGGCGTCCCGGGCGACCGCTCGGGCGGCCGAGACGAACGCCGTGACGGCGGACGATTCCTCGGACGTGTTGCGCACGGCGATCGCGAGGCTGCGCCGGGTGGCGGGAGTCAGCGGGACCGTGCAGATGTCGGGGAGGGGGTCGGGCAGCACCAGCGACGGCAGCACCGCCACGCCGATCCCCTCCGCCACCATCGCCAGCACCGCCTGCAGGTCACCGATGCGGTAGGCGATGTCCATCCGCGTCTCTGCGGCCCGGAAAAGGTTCCGCAGCTCGGGCTCGACCCCGTCGGCGGGAACGACGAGCGGTTCCTCCGCGAGTTCGGGGGCCGAGAGCCGTGGTCGTGCGGCCAGCCGGTGCCGGACGGGCAGGACCGCGTACAGCTCGTCCTGGAACAGCGGGATCGTGCGGATGCCGGCTTTGGGGAGCGTCACGAAACCGACGTCGACCGTGCGCGCGCGCAGCATTTCCGCGATTTCCTCGTCCTTGCCCTCCCGGACCTTCACGTCGAAATCCTGGTGACTGGCCAGAAAGCGTGCCATCAACCGGGGCAGCAGGTGGACGGAGAAGGTTTGGGACGTGCCGATGACGAGTCGTCCGCCGCGGCAGGCCGATAAATCGTCCACGAGGAGCCGTATCTGGTCCGTGTGGCGCAGGACGCTTCGCGCGTGTTCGACGATTCGGTGTCCGGCCTCGGTCAGATCGACTCCGCCGCGGTCGCGCCGCATGATGCCGATGCGGAGTTCGCTTTCCATGCTCCTGATGGCATGGCTGACGGCCGACTGGGTGACGCCCAGGGAATCGGCGGCCTTGGTGAAGCTTCCCGTGTCCGCGATGGCCACGAAAGCGGCCAGTTGTGAGAGCTTCATCGGGCTAATCGCCATTTGTACGGCAGGGCTGCCTGCCACATACGTCGCCCGCTTTGGCCGGAAGGAGAAGCAGTCATGATATTTCCTCGGGAGTTTTGTGCCTGGGCCGGAGGGACAGGCCCCGGAAGGGGACAGCGGGCGCGGTCACAGTGCCGCGGTCAGCCCTCGGGGAGGGCGATGGACTGCGGGTGGCGGAAGACGTTCCGCGGGTCGTAGGCGGCCTTCACCCGCTGCAGCCGCGGGTAGTGGTGCTTGTAGTAGAGGGTGTGCCAGGGCACGCCGGACCTGTTCTGTTCCGGGTCGGTGATGTCACCGTCCTGGTAGTTGACGTAGCAGCCGTCCGTGACGTCGTTCGGCACGGGGTAGCCGCCGGTGGCTGCGTGGACGTCGCCGAAGATGCCGCGCAGCCAGCCGACGTTGGCCTCGTCGTCCTCCGGCTCTCGCCAGAGGGCCGAGTACAGGGCCTTGAAGATCGAGTCGCGCTGCGCGGAGGCGGTCTCGTCAGCGCCGACGGCACTGACCCGGGCTCCATAGCCGAACAGGATCACGCTGGACGCGGCGTTCTCCCACGCCGGGTCGGAGAGCCTGCGGTACAGCGCGGCGATCTGGTCGTCCGTGAATCCCTTGCGCATGTAGGCGGACTTGTAGGCGCCGCGCAGCGCCGGGTTCGTCAGGGTGGCGTTGTTCGTGCTGATGTAGCGGACCGATGTGAGGTAGGGCAGCCTCACCGGATGGAAGAACTCCGGCATCGGCCCCTGTTCGCCGACAGATTCGGTGACAGGCCGCACGCCGACGCCGACCGGGGTGGTGACCTCCTCGACGAACGACTGGAGCAGCTTGTCCGCGCCGGGCAGCGTGGCATCGATCTGGGTGAGCAGGCCCACACTCTTGTTCGCCCGGTGGTTGAGGTTGAGCAGGCTGCTCAACGGGGCGTACGGCGAGTCGGGCGCGCTGTTGCGCTCGTACCAGGAGCCGTAGTTGCGCACCAGCGTGGTGAAGCGTCCCTCGTCCAGTTCGTCCCAGGGCAGCGCCACCGCGTTGAGCAGGACGTCCTTCGGCGGTCGCATGAGCTGCTGCTCGGGGGCGCGGCCGGTCGCGTCCGGCGAGCGGAACCAGTAGCGCGTGACCACGCCGAAGTTGCCGCCGCCGCCACCGGTGTGCGCCCACCACAGTTCGCGGTTCGGGTCGTTCTTCCTGCGGGTGGCCGTCACGGTACGGGCCCTGCCGCGAGCGTCGACCACGACGACCTCGACCGCGTACAGGTGGTCGACGGTGAGCCCGAACTGGCGCGAGAGCAGTCCGAAGCCGCCGCCGCTGACATGGCCGCCGGCGCCCACGGAGTAGAAGATGCCGCCGGGCACGCCGACGCCCCATCCCTTGAACAGGGTCTCGTAGACCTGGAGCAGCGTGGCACCCGCTTCGACCGCGAACGCCTGGTGCCTCGGGTCGTAGTAGATGTCGGTCATCAAGCTCATGTCGATGACTGTCCGGACCGATGGGTTGTACACATGGTCGGCGTAGCAGTGGCCCCCGCTGGTCACGGAGAACCGCTCGTTCTTCCGCACCACGTCCTGCACGATCCGCTCTACCTGCTCGGTGGTGCGCGGGAGGCGGACGCTCTCGGGGGTCCCGACCCAGCGGGCGTTGTGCCCGACGGTCAGCTCCGCGTAGCGCGAGTCTCCGGGGCATACGGTGACCGGTCCACTCCCGCCGGCCCCGTTGGCGTTCCGGTCCTGTGTCGTTTCCACGTTCGACGTGCTCATTACGGTGATCCCCCCGTGTGTTCGGCGTGATGGCATACTGGGGGAACGGGAAAACGCGTGTCGACAGCCGCGCTCGGCGAATCGCCGGGTTCCCCCGTGCCGACGATTACCTTTGGCGAAGCGCCCAGCAAGACCTCGCTGGGAAAAGAAGGGGGGCGACCGACCCGCTGTCACGGCAGGTCCGGGCCGCCATCGGCCATGAGTGCTTTCCCCCTTCGGTCGAACCTCGCACAACCTACGTTTCCATCGAATGCGCGGCAAGCCCGGTTTCGGCTGCGACGGTGCGCTTCATTCCTCCGCCCCGGGCGCTTCCGGCCAGGCCAGCATTGCGGTTGCCGCCACCGCTTCCAATTCCGCCTGGCTCGCCCCGTCACGAGCCTGCTGAGACATACCCTGGAAGACGACGGCGACATAGCGCGCCAATTCTTTCGACTCCACCCCGGAAGGCAGTTCTCCGCTTTCCCGGGCCTTCCGGATACGGCGTTCGAACTCCTCCTGCATGGCGCCGCGCTGCTGCCGCAGCACCTGCTCTACCTCGACGGAGGAGGGAGAGCAATTGTTGGCAGCGAAGGCGACCAGGCAGCCGCGCGGTCGGCCGTCCGTGGTGAGCTCGGACGCCGCCTCGTGCAGCATGCGCGCCATGCCCGCACCGACGGTGGGCTCCTCCTCCAGCGCCCGGCCCATGTAGGCGCCGTAGGCACTCACGTAGAAGTCGACGACCTCCCTGAAGAGCGTCATCTTGTCACCGAACGCGGCGTAGAGACTGGGCGCGGCGATGCCCATCTCCCGGGTGAGCGCGGCGATCGACGTCGCCTCGTAGCCCCTTTCCCAAAAGAGGCGCATCGCCCGCTCCAGGGCCTCGCCCCTGTCGAACGAGCGGGGCCGCCCGGACTGTCCTCTCACCATGAAACACATTCTATAGCGGTCGCTAAGGAATCTGCTAGTGTCTTTTTCTGTAGCGACCGCTAAACAACGGGAGGGGCGTCGTCATGGGCACGCTCAGGGACAGAACGGCACTGGTCACCGGCGGCAGCAGGGGCATCGGGAGGAGCATCTCGGAGCGGCTCGGACGCGAGGGCGCGCTCGTCGGCGTGCACTACGGCAGCGACGAGGGGGCCGCCAAGTCGACCGTCGCAGCGATCGAGGCCGCCGGCGGCCGGGCGTTCACCCTGCAGGCGGAACTGGGAGTCCCCGGGGACGCCGAGAAACTGTGGGCCGCCTTCGACGAGCGGATCCGGGGCCTCTCGGCCACCCCGGGCCTGGACATCCTGGTCAACAACGCGGGGACCGCGCTCCCGGCCGGCATCGCCGACACCGCCGAGGACGAGTTCGACCGCGTCTTCGCGGTCAACGCCAAAGCACCGTTCTTCATCATCAAGCAGGGCCTGGAACGACTGCGCGACGGCGGCCGCATCGTCAACACCACCTCGGGCATGACACGGATCGCCTTCCCCGCCATCGCCGCGACAGCCATGAGCAAGGGCGCCCTGACCACACTCACCCGGACACTCGCCCTGGAACTGGCACCACGCAGCATCACCGTCAACTCGGTGGCACCGGGAATCACCGAGACCGAGGCCAATGCCTGGCTGGCCGACCCCGGAGCACGGACACACGCCGAGTCCTACTCCGCCTTCAAACGCGTCGGACAGCCCACGGACATCGCCGACATCGTGGCATTCCTGGCATCCGACGACGCACGCTGGATCACCGGACAGGACATTGACGCGACCGGCGGCTCACTCCTCGGCCTCTGACCCCCACCCCCGCCCTCCACAAGAACCACTCAACAGCCCCACCACAACCCCGGAACCATCACAGGAACCACCCGCGCCACCATCCGCCGCGGTTCCCCGGAGCCCCCGCCGCTCCCGGCACCTCGGACACGACCTCGGGCAGGACGGGAGGAAACCAGCGGGACGGACACCAGGTCCGGACCCGGGGGCCGAAGCGGCGGGCACCAGGTCCGGACCCGGGACCGGGGAGCAGCGGGGGCTGCGGCAGCGGAGGAGGGACCGGAGGGACCTCGCACTCCTCGTGGAAGACCGGCGAAGTACGCGGCGTACGGCACCGCACGGGGACATCCCCCGAAAGACCAACCCCAGGCGCCCGCGCCGAGGAGCACGGTGGCGCGGCGGTGCCAGATGTACGTGGACACGGTTGTTCTCGCCGAGCGGGCCGAGGAACTCAAGACCCTGCACCTGCACGAGCAGGAAATCCAGCCTGACCCGGCCGCGTCCGAACCGCCGCTCGCCAAGGCCGACGGCCCGGACGCGGAGAGCCCGGACATCGACTTCGACGACGACTTCGACATCGACCTCTGACACCGCGCCCAGCCCCCGCAAGACCGACAGCCCCGGCAGAAACCCTGCCGGGGCTGTCGTGGTTGGTGAGTACGGTGCTGTACATGCAGACCAACGGGGCCGATCAGCAGCAGCGAGGGCACGTACTCCTGATCGCCGGAGACGTCGCCAGCCGCCGCCGCACCGTCCAGGTCGAGCCGTCCACCAACCTCGCGGCACTGGCCCTCGTTCCCATCCCAACCCTGCTGGGCAACACCATCCCGAGCGACACCACCTACCTCGACGGAGTCCGCGACCAGAACTCCCTACTGATGCGGCTACGCACCGCCGCCGCGAGCCCCGGCCCGGTGCTCATCTACCTCTCCGGCGGCCTGACCACAGACCGGCGCGGACAGCAGCTGTACCTCGCTCTGCCGGGCACCACCGCCTCCACCTCCCGCTACACGGCACTGCCCTGGGAGTGGCTCGGCACCGAGCTGCGCAGCCGCCCCGCCGGCCTGACCACCGTCGTGTTCGACGTCTCAGCCGACAAGGGAGCCTGGAAGCTGGTGCAGGAATACGGCCCCCTGCCCGCCCCACCCTCCGCCGACGTCTATGGGGTGATCGTGCCGCCCGCCTTCGCTGGCCGCGCGGGCGCCAGCCCCTACACCCGGGCCTGGATCGACCAGCTGAGCCGCAACCCCCGACCGGCCCGCCAACTCCCGGCTGCACGCCCTGACCATCACCGCCGCCCCGCTCCCGCCCGGCACCGTGGCCCTACCGTCCACCCCGGGGCTCGACGTGCCCCCGGCCGAGCCCCAGCGCCCGATAACCAACGTGCAGCGGCTCCCCCGCAACCGCAAACCGCGCCCGCTCCGACCTGCACCGCCCAGACCCCGGCGGTACAGCGACCTGCCCCGGTCCCGCAACAGTCCGCCCCCGCCCAGCAGCCCGCACCCCCTCCGGCCCAGGTGCCACCGACCGCGCCCCAGCAGCAGGACCCCCGCCTGTACATCGCCGCGGCGGCTCGGGCCGGGCGCCACCAGGAGGCCGCCCAGATGGCCGTCGTGTGGGAGCAGTACGCCCTACAGACCTACGGATTCAGCTCCCCGCAGGTCACCCAGTGGACCGAGATCCGCGCAGACCTCGCGAAGATGGCCGGCAAACCACTTGCTCGCCACACAGCTCGGCTGGAAGAGTTCCACCGCAACTCCCAGCCTTCAGATGCCTGGCAAGCGCTCGTGGATCTCCACGACGCAGACGCACGGCCCGAAGGTTCCTGGGTGCCCTCAGCTCTGCTGGCGCGAACAGACACTCTGACGCTGCTGCCCCCACCGATCCCGAATGGCAAGCCGACTACCGGCGCTGTAGACCACCGGTCGAACGCGCCGTCGCCTGGCTCGTCCAGCACGGCAACCGCCGCCTGCGCTACCGCGGAACCATCGTCAACAACACCTGGCTCCACACCCGAGCCGCCGCCCTCAACCTCCGCCGACTGGTCAACCTCGGGCTCACCCACACCGGCGGCAGCTGGCAACTCGCCCCGGCCACCGCATAGCGAACAGGGGCTGCCCGGCCTACGGCCGGACAACCCCTCACCAAGATCTTCATGACCCTTCTAGTAGATTGTCGCAGCTAAGTTTTGGGATAGAGGTGGCGCAGTCTGATGCGTGCGTCGTGGGTGGTGAACTGCCAGTTCACTTGACGTTGGTCGGTGTTGGTGGCGTTCTGCCAGGCTGAGAGTTCGGTGTTGAGGATGCCGAGGTCGCTGATCCGGCGGTCGAGGCATTGCCGGGGCAGCGCGGAGAGTTCGATCTCGGCGATGTTGAGCCATGACCCGTGCCTGGGCGTGTAGTGGATCTCGAGGCGCTGGGCCAGGGCGAATGCCTCTTGTGGTTCGAATGCCTCGTACAGCGAGGCGATGCTGTGGGTGTTGAGGTTGTCCATCACCAGCACCACGGTCTCGGTGTCGGGGTAGTCCACGCTCAGTAACCGCTTGACCTGGCCGGCCCAGTCGGTCCGGGTCCGCTGGGACAGTGCCTGAACACGGCGCCACCCGCGCAGGGGTTCGGTCCACACGAAGATCGAGCACGTGCCGCAGCGGATGTACTCGCTGTCCTGGCGGGCGTCGTGACCGGGGCGGGCCGGGAGCGGGTCGCGGACATGATCGAGGAGCTGGTAGGGCTTCTCGTCCATGCACACCACCGGACGTGCCGGGTCGTAGGGCCGGGCATAGACGGCCGGCACGTCTTCCATCCGGGCCGCGAACTCCGCGTTCGCTCGTGGCGGGATGGTCCAGCACTTTCTCAGGTGAGGGCGCAGTTCCGTTTTTTTAAGACCCGCCCGATGGTGGAGTGGTCCAGATCGGGGATGTCCTCGGCCGGCGCGACGTGCTTCTCCAGCAGCCGCAGCGACCACCGGGTATGGCCCTGGGGTGGCTGTGAGCACGCCATCGCGATCAGCCTGGCTTCGACCTCGCCGGTCACCGGCGAGGGCACCGGTGGCAGGTCGCGCTTCTTCCGCGCGATCGTGGCGTGCACATCGCCACCGGTCTCGGCGAAACGCTTGGCGACCAGCCGTAACGTCTCACCGGAAACGCCGAGCCGGGCCGCGATTACCTCCTTGGAATCCACCTCACCCACCGAGGTGTCCAGTGCAAGCAGCACCCGGGCCCGCATGATCATCGAGGCCCCACGAACGCCCGTCGTGGTCACCCGGACCAGCTCCTCGCGATCCTGCGGTGTCAACCTGACCGGTCGCTTCTTCTGTGAACCCATGACAACAGTCCTGTCCGGCAAAAGAGAAGGCGGAACCCACCGGACGCCAGCCTCCCACCAGACACACCACAATTAAGCAGCGACGCGCTACTAGCGGTGGTTTGTTAAGGCGGGAGTGGGAGGTGGTGGCTGAGTGGTCGGCCGGTACTGACTGCGTTGATCAGGTTTTGTAACTCTGCTGGTGGGGGCGTGCTGGACCAGGCTTTCCACCAGCGTTGCAGCATGATGGTGGGGGTCAGCCAACTGCGGACGGTGCGTAGGGGCTGGGGCCAGCGTGCCGGGTGGTGCGATCGGGTGCCCCCCTCTCTGGCCGGGCCGGCCGGGCCGGGCGGTTGGCGGGGGTCGGTGGCGGTCCGGCTTCCCAGCAGAAGGAGAACGCGCAGTTGACCAGGGTCTGGTGGCGGCGGATGGCGCGGTCGGTGCGGACTTGGAAGTCGGCCCAGCCCAGTTCGTCCTTGACGTGCTTGTAGCTCTGCTCGATCCAGTTGCGGATGCCGTAGATCCGCACGATTTCGGCGAGGTCGGCGGCCGGGTGGGCGGTGTCGGCCTCGCGTGGTGAGCCGGGGCGGGGCAGGTTGGTGGCCAGATGCCAGGTGGATTTCTCCGGCAGGGTGTCCGGGTCGGTGGTGGCCACCACCAGTCGGGTGGTGCCGTCCGGTCCCCACCAGCCCAGGGACGCCTCAGCGGCCCACCAGGTGGTGGTGTGCCCGTCGCGGAAGGTGCGGGACACCGCCGTCCAGTCGCCCGGCCGGTCGGGGCCGTGCCAGGCCAGTTCCCGGGCGGCGTCGGTCGGGGTGTGGGCATCGGGGCCGTACGCCCAGGTGCCGCGGCGCCGTTTGAGGGCCATCACGAACGGCAGTCCGGCGCCGGCCAGTTCGCCGCGGAAGCCGTCCTGGTCGCCGTAGGCACAGTCGGCCGCCACCGCGCGGAAGTCCACTCCGGCCTGGGTGGCCCGGCGGGCGAGTCCGGCAGCGATCCGCAGTTTCGTGGCGAAGCCCGGATCGCTGCGACCCTTGGGGAAGTGACGGGCGGGAGTGTAGGGCACGGCGTGCAGCGGATAGTACAGCCGCTCGTCCGCCCACAATGTGGTGACGGTGACGACACCATTGTCGGTCTTGCCGTATCGGCCCAGCCACTGCCGGCCCACGTTCGCGGTCGCGGTCCCCTCCTTACGGTCACCGTCAGTCGTCGATGACCAGCACTCCACCGGCATGCGCAGCGGTGCGCGGATCATCCAGTAACCGCTCAAGACGACGGGCGTTGATCCGCTCGTGCTCCCAGGGGGATTCGGAGAGGAAAAACTGCAGCCGCTGCACTGCGGGGTGCTGGGCTCCCGCTACCGGCTCGGCCCCGGCCAGGCATGTCAGCGTTTTGTTCCGTTCCCGCGGCGCCAGCAACCCCGTGAGGTACTGACGAAAGCCCCGACGCTGAGCCAGGGAGTCAAACAGATCATCGAAGCCGACGGCGTACTGCTCCAGCGGTCCCGGAGCCGGCGGACACGGACGACGAGCGGTCATCACACACCCCTGCGCGTCCTTCTGCAGCGCTCCCGACCCGATGTCAACAAACCACCGCTACTGAGGTTTTCGTTAGTTCTGTGGTGGTTGAGTATGGATCGTCAGTCCCGTGTGGGTGAGGAAGGACCACGGGAGTTGTCCATCGGAGGAGACCCGGTGGATGCCGCGTTCGGTGGCATCGGCGACATCGGCGAGATGGTCGCCGGCGAGGTCGGCCAGCTCACGTGTTCTGATCGCCGACCACAGCAGTTCCACCGGGTTCAACTCAGATGCATAGGCGGGCAGCCGCTCCAGCGTCAGCCAGTCCTGTCCGGCCACCCGGGCTCGCATGTCCCGGCTCCAGTGCGCGGACAGCCCGTCCCACACCAGCACCACCGGCTCACCCGCATAGAACGCTTTGACCTGCCGCAGCACGTCGATTAACGCCATGGTGTCGTAGCTGCCCGGCTTGAGGTGGAAACACAGCCGCGGACCACGGCCGGCGTCCGCGGCGTGATATCCCAGAGCCGCGGCCATCGAGGCGCGTTTCCAGTTCAGCCGGTGCCGCAACGTCGGGGTCCGGCCACGGGGCGCGTAGGTCCGGCGCACCCGGGGCAGCAGCGACACACCCGACTCGTCGAAGAACACGATCCAGGCACGTTTCTTCACCGCCCCCTTTTGATGCGGGGCCACTCATGGGCGATCCACCGGGCGATCTCGGACTCGTCCCGCTCGACCGCCCGGCGCTGGGGACGCTGCAGACTCCACCCCAGCCGCCCGGTCAGCAGCCGCCACACCGACGCCCGCGCCAGCTTCACCCCCGGTCACTCGCTCCACCACCAGCCCAGCCCGCTCCAAGGTCCATAAATCGGCCTCGAACCCGTGCGCCTGGGCACCCTGCTCCAACGCGGCCCGCACCTTTTCGACCTGGGCGTCATCAAGCTTGGGCGGCCGCCCCGTGGCCGGAGACCGCCACCGCACAGTGCCCTACACCCACAGAACTAACGAAAACCTCAGTAACTGATCGTTTCAGAATGAGGTTCGTAGGCGTCGCAAGCAGAGGATGCTGCAGGCGAGTTGGAGCAGGCCAAGGTGGAGGTCGGCGCGTATCTCGTAGCGGATGCGCAGGCGTTTGAACTGGTGGAGCCAGGCGAAGGTCCGTTCCACGACCCAGCGGGTCTTGCCCAGTCCGGAGCCGTGCGGGACACCTCGGTGGGCGATCTTGGGTGTGATGCCGCGGGCTCGGAGGATGCGGCGGTACTTGTCGTAGTCGTAGCCGCGGTCGGAGAACAGCCGGCCCGGCCGGTGCCGCGGTCGTCCGCGAAGTCCTCGGATGCGGGGGATTGCGTCCAGTAGGGGTGTCAGCTGGGTGACATCGTGCGTGTTTCCGCCGGTCAGGGTGACGGCGAGAGGGGTGCCGTGTCGGTCGACGGTCAGGTGGTGTTTGCTGCCCGGCCGTGCGCGGTCGACCGGCGAAGGACCGGTGTGAGCCCCCCTTTGAGGGCCCGAACGTGCGAGCGGTCGATTGCGGCATCGTCCATGTCCAACAGCCCTGCCTTGCGCAGCTCGGCCAGGAGCACTTCGTGCAGGCGGGGCCACACCCCGGCCTCGGTCCAGTCCCGCAACCGCCGCCACGCTGTCACGCCGCTGCACCCGGTCTGCTGGGCGGGTACATCTCTCCAGCTCACGTTCTTGCGCAGTACGTAAACGATGCCTCGCAGGGCCGCGCGGTCGTCCGCCGGCAGGCGTCCGGGATACCGATGACGACGCGGCGGCCGGGGCGGCAGCAGCGGAGCGATACGTTCCCACAGATCATCAGGCACAAGATCATCCGACACCTGGACCACTCTGCCGCCACCAGACCCGATCGCCAAGCCCTCACACCGAACTCATTCTGAAACGATCAG
>NZ_JBHYVB010000188.1:10298-22332 GCF_042750115.1 Streptomyces sp. NPDC059455 | reverse complement strand
CGCGCCATACAGCTCTTAGGTCGGGGAAACGCGGGGGCCCACGGGGGCGGTGGTGCCGCCGAACCGGGGCCGTTGGGTCCACCGGGGAACAGCCCGCCGGGGTTGGGGGCTGTTTGAGCCGCATGGACACGGACGCGATCACCACACCCCGGGCGCCCCTCTTCCGGAGCGCCGCCCGGCACCGCCGAAGACGGCTGCTCGGCTCGCTCGCGGCGGCCGGTCTGCTCACCGCGTGCGGTACGCAGTCCTCGTCGGGAGTGGCCGCGGTGCCCGACGAGGCCACGTCCCGCCCGGCGGGCCCCACCGCCACCCCGGACACCCCCGCCCCCACCGCTCCCGCGGCCTGCCCCGACTCGGGGGTGCTGCTGCGGGCCGCGGAGGCCGACGCGGCGATGGGGCTGCGGGTGCAGCAGATCGAGCTGGTGAACTGCGGCACCCGCGCCTATACGGTGAGCGGCCATCCGTCCGTCCAGGTGCTGGACGAGGACCTGGAGCCACTGGAGGTCACGGTCAGCCACGGGGCCTCGGCCATCGCCACCCTCGACGGCTTCGAGACGGCCACCGGGCCGGTGCGGCTGAAGCCCGGCGAACGGGCGGTGGCGCGGCTGGCGTGGCGGAATCTGGTGACGGACGTGACGCGCCCCGCCGCCGACGGGCGCTATCTGAAGATCGCGCCGAACGGCGGCGGAGCGGACGCGCAGACCGTGCCCGACCTTGTCGACCTGGGCACCACCGGCAAGCTGGGCGTGAGCGCCTGGGCCCGCCCGGCCCCGGATCCAGCGGAGCGCCCGGACGCCCGTCCGTAGCCGCCCGCCGGTGGCGCCATGGCCATCCCACGGGCCCGTCAGCCCGGGGCGCCCAGCCGCTCCTCCGGCCGGTCGGCCGGATCGAGCTCCAGTTGCCGGGCGAGTCCGGCGGCCAGGGCCTCCACGGTCGGATGCCGCCAGACGAAGTTGCCCGCGAGCTTGATGCCAAGCCCCGTCTCCAGCCGCACCCGCAGCTCCATGGCGAGCAGCGAGTCGAAGCCGAGTGACTTGAGCGGGGTCCGCGGATCGAGGGTGGCGCTGCTCAGCCGCAGCACGGCTCGGATGTGCTCGGTGAGATAGGACTCCAGCGCGGTGCGGCGGGCCGGACCGGCGGGGAGGGCGGCCAGCCGGGCGCGGATGTCGTCGGTGCCCTCCCGGGGGGCCGCCGGGGTGTCGTCGCCGGGGAGCAGCGGGGCGAACAGGGAGGACCGGCGGCCGGTGGCGGGGATCCAGGTGGCCGGTTCGCCGGGGATCACCCCGGTCCGCACCCGCCGATGGGCCAGCAGGGCGCCGAGCGCTCGCAGCCCCTCGTCCGTGGGGATCGTCCGGTAGCCGCGGTCGGCGAAGCCGGTGGCCACTCCGGTCTCGCCCCACGGGCCCCAGTTGACCGCGAGGGTGGGCAGGCCACGCGCCGAGCGCCAGGCGGCGAAGCCGTCCAGCCAGGCGTTGGCGGCCGCGTAGGCGCCCTGTCCGGCGTTGCCGAGCAGGGAGGCCATCGAGGAGTACACCGCGAACCAGTCGAGCCGGTGTCCCTCGGTGGCCTGGTGCAGCCGCCACGCCCCGGTGGCCTTCGGCGCCCATACGCGGCGCAGCTGGTCCTCGCGGATGTTGGCCACGGCCGCGTCGTCGAGAACCATCGCGGAGTGGACGACGCCGTGCAGGGAGGCCCCCTCGTCGGCGGTGGCGGCGGCCACCAGCCGCTCGGCCGTGTCCGGGCGGGCGATGTCGCCGGTGACGACGGTGATCCTGGTGCCGGCGGCGGAGAGCTCGGCGAGCGTCCGCGCGGCGGCGCCGGCCGGTGCGGTCCGTCCGTTGAGCACCAGGTGACCCGCGCCCTGCCGGGCCAGCCAGCGGGCGGTGGCGAGTCCGAGACCGCGCAGACCGCCGGTGACGATGTACGTCCCGCCGTCCCGCACCGTGCGCGGCCCGTCGGGCAGCACCGCGTCGACCTGGCCCTCCTGCGGGATGGTCAGCACGAGTTTGCCGATGTGGCGTGCGCCGGCCATCTGCCGGAACGCGTCGGTGACCTCCGCGAGCGGATAGGTGGTGCAGCGCAGTGGCTTGAGGCGGCCCTCGCCGATCGCGGTGAGCACCTCGCGCAGCATCACCGCGTACTCCCGCGGGCGGTCCAGCTGGAGCTCCCTGAGGTCCACGGTGGAGAAGGTGATGTTGTGGCGCAGCGGGGAGAGTCCGAGCGGGGCGTCGGAGAGGATGTCGCGGACCCCGAGTTCGACGAAGCGGCCGAAGGGGCGCAGACACTCGAGACCGGCCCGGATGGCGGCCCCGGAGAGGGAGTTGAGCACCACGTCGACGCCCTCGCCCCCGGTGGCCTCCATGACCTCGTCGCGGAAGTCCAGCGACCGGGAGTCCATCACCCGGGCGATGCCCATCCCCCGCAGGAAGCGCCGCTTCTCCTCGCTGCCCGCCGTGGCCAGCACCTCGGCGCCCAGCAGCCTGGCCACCGCGATGGCGGCCAGCCCGGTGCCACCGGTGGCCGAGTGGATCAGCACCCGCTCCCCCGCGCTCACCCGGCCGATGTGGCGCAGCGCGTACCAGGCGGTGAGGAACGCGATCGGCAGCCCGGCGGCGGTGTGCGGGTCGAGGCCCTCGGGGAGGGGCGCGGTGCGGTCGGCGGGGACGACGGTGAAGGAGCCGAAGGCGCCACCGCGCACATCGGCCGCCACCACCCGGTCACCGGCGCGGAGGTGGTCGACGCCGGGGCCCACCGCGCTCACCTCGCCCGCGCATTCGAAGCCGAGACGGTAGCGGATGTCCTCGTCGCCGGGGAGCAGGCCCATGGCGGTGAGGACGTCACGGAAGTTCAGGCCCGCGGCGAGCACCCGCAGTTCCACCTCACCGGGTCCGGGCGGGCGGCGGGGGGTGGTGGTGAGCTCCAGGCTGCCGAGGTCGCCGAGGCGGCCGGCGCGCAGCCGGAAGCCGTCGGTGCCGCAGCGCACGGTGCGGGCGGCGGCGGTGGTGCGTTCGGTGTCGGTGAGGGGCGCGTGGTCCAGTTCGGCGGCGTAGCGGGCGCCGTCGCGCAGCGCGATCTCGTCCTCGGGGCCGTCGGCGAGGAGTTCGGCGGCGAGGGTGTCCGCGAGCTGGTCCGGGGCGGCCGGGTCGGTGTCCACCGAGGTGGCCCGCAGCTCGGGGTGTTCCAGGGCGAGCACCCGCAGAAGTCCGCGGAGCGCGCTCTGTCCGGGGTCGGCCGGGTCGCCGGGCGCCACGGTGCGGGCGCCTGAGGTGGCGGCGTAGAGGCGGGGCGGTTCGGGGAAGCGGGCGGTGAGTGCCTGGGCGGCGGCGAGCAGCCGGCGGGTGCGGCGCAGCCCGTCCTCCGCGCCGCCCCCGGTGGGGTGCGGGCCGCAGACGAACACCACGGCGCGCGGCCGTTCCCCGGGGCGGGTGAGCCGGTTGGTGAGGGCGTCGCGGAACGCGTCGAGCCCCTGGTCGGCCAGGGGCACCTCCCACACCCGGACGGTGGCTCCGGCGGCGCGCAGGGCGGTGGCCACCGGGCGGGCGGTGCCGTCCGCCTCTCCGACGACGAGCCACCGCCCCGGGGGCCGGGTGGCCGGGGGCCGGGCGGCGCGCCGCCAGCCGACCTCGAGGAACCACTGGTCGACCTCGGCCGCACGCTCCGCGGCCCGGTGGACGATGCGCAGCCCGTCGACGGCCAGGACCGGCCGGCCGTCCGCGTCGAGCAGTCGGACGTGGCCGACGGTGGCTCCGGGGGTGGTCTCGGCGAGCCGGGCGTGGCAGTACACGGCGGTCTCGGGGTCGCCGAGGACGCGTACGCATCGCATCCGCGCGGGCAGCAGCAGCCGCCGGTCCCCCTCGTCGAGCAGCCCGGCGATGAGCAGTTGAGCGCACAGGTCGACCAGGACGGGGTGGACACGCAGCCCGTGTCCGGGCTCGCGGGCGGCCTCGGGGATCCGCACCCGGGCCCAGAAGCTGTCGCCGTGGCGGGAGGCGGACACCTCGGTGATGCCCTGGAACGCCGGGCCGTGTGCCACGCCCCGGGCCCGCAGATTGGCGTACAGCGCTTCGGCCTCGATGGGCGCGGGATGACGCAGGGCGAGGGTACGGACGGAGGCGGCGCGGGAGCGCGGTGGTACGGCGAGTCTGCGGAGGACCGCGGTGGCCTGCCGCGCCCAGGCGCCGTCCTCGTCGCGCCCGAAGATCTCGCATTCGGCGCGGTCGGCGGCGGCGAGGGTCACCGTGGTGGACAGCTCGGTGTGATCGGCGAGCCGCAGCAGTTCACGGAAGTGCAGATCGGTGACCTCGACCTCCTCGGGCCCGGCGTCGAACACCTCGCAGGCGGCGGTGAGCGCGAGGGCGTAGGAGGCCGCGCCGGGCAGGACGGGGGCGCCGTGCACCCGGTGGTCGTCGAGCCAGGGCAGGGCCGCGGTGCCGGTGCGGGCGCGCCAGGAGTGGCGGACGGGGTCCCCGGGCACTTCGAGGTGCGCGCCGGGCAGCGTACCGGTCGAGGCGGCATCGGCGGGGGCGGGGAGCGGGGCGTCGGCCCAGTGGCGGGTGCGGTCGAAGGTGATGGGCGGTACGTCGGCGAGTGCGCCGTCCGGGTACAGCACGGACCAGTCGACGGGGACACCCGCGCAGTGCAGCGCGGCCAGATGGGTCCGGAAGGTGGTCGGCTCGTCCGCCTCGCGGCGGATTGTGGGCAGGACGACGGGGTCGTCCACCAGACCGGCGAGACCGGCGAGGACGGGGTGGGTGATGACCGGGTGGGGGGAGATCTCGACGTACACCAGGTGGCGG
Source organism: Streptomyces sp. NPDC059455 (assembly GCF_042750115.1). Lineage (NCBI taxonomy): Bacteria > Bacillati > Actinomycetota > Actinomycetes > Kitasatosporales > Streptomycetaceae > Streptomyces > Streptomyces sp. NPDC059455. The sequence goes on along the minus strand of NZ_JBHYVB010000188.1, from coordinate 17,536 downwards.
TCGGCCGCGGCGGCGGCGACGGCCGCGGAGAACCGGACCGGGTGGCGCAGATTGGCGCACCAGTAGTCGGCGTCGAAGGCGGGCGTGGTGTGCGGATCGTCGAGGACGGTGGTGTAGAAGGGCACGTCCGGGCGGCGGGGTTCGAGGTCGGCGAGGGCGGTGCGCAGATCGGCCAGGAGCGGGTCCACCTGGGGCGAGTGCGAGGCGACGTCCACGGCGATCGGCGCGGCGGGGACGGAGCGGGCCTGCCAGCCGGCAACGAGCCGTTCGACGTGTGCGGTGTCCCCGGCCACCACGGTGGAACCGGGCGCGGCCATCACGGCCACGGTGACGGCTTCGGCGGCGCCGCCGCTGTCGAGTTCGGCCTGCACCTCGTCGGCGCCGAGGCCCACCGTGGCCATGGCGCCGTTTCCGGCGACGCGGGTGAGCAGCGCGGAGCGGCGGCAGATCACCTTGGCCCCGTCGGCGAGGGAGAGCGCCCCGGCCACCACGGCGGCGGCGACCTCGCCCATGGAGTGGCCGATGACCCCGGCGGGCTCCACGCCATGGGCGCGCCAGGTGGCGGCGAGCGCGGTCTGGAGGGCGAACAGCACGGGCTGCACCCGGCCGCAGCCGGTCACCGGCGCACCGCTGCGGACGATGTCGAGCACCGAGAATCCGGACTCGGCGGCGATGAGGGCGTCGGCCTCGGCGAGCGCCTCGGCGAAGGCCGGTTCGGTCTCCAGCAGCCGCCGCCCCATGCCGGGCCACTGGGAGCCCTGTCCCGAGAACACCCAGATCGGCCGACGAGAGACCGCGGCGCCCACGGCCCCGCTCACCACGGCGGGGTGGGCCTGCCCGTCGGCGAACGCCCGCAGGGCGCCCACGAGTTCGGCGCGTGAGGTAGTGGTGACGCCGAGCCGTCCGCGCCCGGCGCCACGGCGCAGCGCCAGGGTGTGGGCGATGTCGCGCAGCGGGGTGTCCGCGCCGTCGCCCTCCACCCAGTCCGCCATCCGGCGGGCGGCGCCGGGCAGCACGGCCGGGGATCCGGCGGGGACGAGGAACACCCGCGGAACGGCGCGGGTGGCGGGCCGGGGGCGTGGCGGTGTGGGACGGGGCGCGGGTGCGGGTGGTTGTTCCAGGACCACATGGGCGTTGGTCCCGGAGAAGCCGAAGGAGGACACGGCGGCCAGCCGGGGGCCGGTCCGCACCGGCCACAGGGTGAGCTCGCGGGGGATGAAGAAGCGGGTCCCCTCGGCGGCGATGGCGGGATTCCACTGGGTGAAGTGCAGATTGGGCGGGATGTGTGCACGGCGCAGGCACAGCACGGCCTTGATCAGCCCGGTGACACCGGCGGCGGGCTCCAGATGGCCCAGGTTGGTCTTGACCGAGGCCAGCGCGCAGCGGTCGCGGCCGGTGCCGTAGACCTGGGCGAGGCTGGTGAATTCGACCGGGTCGCCGACGGGGGTGCCGGTGCCGTGGGCCTCGACCATGCCGACGTCGGCGGGGTCGACGCCGGCGCGGCCGAGTGCCTCCTCGTACAGGGCGCGCTGGGCGGCGGCCGAGGGCGCGGCGAGGCCGTCGGAGTGGCCGTCCTGGTTGACGGCCGAGCCGCGCAGCACGGCCAGGATCCGGTCCCCGTCGCGCAGGGCGTCGGTGAGACGTTTGAGGACGACGATGCCGCAGCCCTCGCCACGGACGAAGCCGTCGGCGGCGGCGTCGAAGGCGTGGCAGTGGCCGGTGTGCGAGAGCATGCCCATCCGGTCGAACGAGCGGGTGATCCGCGGCTCGAACATCAGGGTGACCCCGCCGGCCAGCGCCAGATCGCACTCCCCCGCGCGCAGCGCCTGGACGGCCAGGTGGACGGCGACCAGGGAGGACGAACACGCGGTGTCCAGGGCCACCGACGGGCCGTGGAGCCCGAGGAGGTAGGAGATCCGGCCGGTGGCCACGCAGTGCCCGTTGGCCAGGGCGGAGCCCTCCAGCTCTCGGGGGTGCCGGTCGAGCCGGTTCATGTAGTCGTTGTAGCTGAGCCCGGCGAAGACGCCGGTGGCGGTGGAGCCGAGCCGGTCGGGTGGCATTCCGGCGTGTTCCAGGGCCTCCCAGACCACTTCGAGCAGCAGCCGGTGCTGGGGGTCGAGGACGTCGGCCTCGCGTCCGGAGACGCCGAAGAAGTCGGCGTCGAAACCGGCCACATCGCGCAGATATCCGCCGCGTACCGGCGGTGCGGACGCGGGCCGGGCGGTCGTGGCGAGGTCGGCCGCCCAGAACGCGGCGCGCTCGGCGGGCGGTTCGCCGACGGCGTCGCGTCCGTCGGCCAGCAGCCGCCACAGGGCGGCGGGTGAGTCGGTGTCACCGGGGAGCCGGCAGCCCATGCCGACGATGGCGATGCGGCCGGGGGAACGGCCGGGGGCAGGAGTGTGCTGACGCATCGGGGTCTCCGTGGGTGGTGCTCGGCCCGGGGTGGGGGCCGTGAGGGGCCGTGGGGTGGAGATCGCCGCGGGGGTCACGGACTCAGGTGGCGTCCGGGCCGCCCAGCAGCATCGCGTGCTTCACGCCACCGATCTGGTAGTTGAAGCTGAGCGCGTGGTCGAAGTCGAGGGGACGGGTGCGGGTGCCGGGGACGGGGTCGAAGGGGAGTCCGTCCGCGGGCTGTTCGCAGTTGGCGGTGGGGCACACCTCGTCGAACTCCATCATCATCAGGGTCAGGGCGAGGCCGAGGCAGCCGGCGGGTGAGCCGTGGTGGCCGAAGCATCCCTCCTGGGAGGACATCAGCACGGCGGGGTCGGGGCCGTAGAGCTCCCTGATGGAGTTGGCCTCCATGGCGGTGACGGCCGCGCCGCCGTCGCTGGCGCCGTTGATGTACGGCACCTGCTCGATCCGCCAGCGGTCGCCCAGGCAGAGGCGTACGGCCCTGGCGAGCTGGGCGCCGGAGTCGTCGGCGGCGAGCGGGTTGGCCAGGCCGTCGCGGGTCATGGCGGCGGCGAGCACCTGGCCGTAGAGGTGGGCGCCGCGGCGCGCGGCGTGCTCCCTGCTCTCCAGGACCACGGTGGCGGATCCCTCGCCGTGGTTGATGCAGTCCGCGCGCCGGTCGTAGGGGCGCATCAGGGAGTCGAAGGACGGCAGCAGATCGGGCATTCCGGCGGCATCCATCGGGTCGTAGGCGTGCTGGGCGCCGTGCAGGAGCCGCTGGCCCTTCCGGATCAGGTCGACGTTGAAGACGTCGACGCCGGTCACCACCGCGAGGTCGGTCTCGCCGGCCGCGATGAGGCGGCGGGCGTTGCCGATCTGCACGGCGGCGGAGGAGCAGCCGCAGGAGACGGTGAAGCAGGGGCCGACGGTCCGGGTCAGCGCGCCCTGGACGACGGCCACGTCGGAAGGGGACACGGCCTGTTCGGCGGCGACGAACATCTCCAGGGCGTCGAGGGTGGTGGCGGAGTCGGGGTCGATGCCGAGCAGGGTGAGATAGCTGTCCACATTGGCGTCCACGCTGCCGCGGCCGACGAGCACGGCCGCCTCGCACAGATCGCCGGTGGCCAGGTCGAGTTCGGCGTCGGCGCACGCCTCGACGAGGGAGACCAGGCCGTAGCGATGGGCGTTGGTGTAGTGGCGGGAGAAGAATTCGGGGATGCCGGGGAGGCGCTCCTCGAACTGCTCGGCGCTCAGGTGCACCGAACCGTAGTGGCTGTCGTGCCGGTCGAGGACGGAACGGCCCCGGGAGGCGATATCCCACACCTGGGCCGCGGTGAAGACGGGTTCGGCGCCGCCCGGGAGGCAGAAACCCAGGCCGGTGACGACGGCGTCCCGTGGGTTTCCGGGGCCCCCGGGGGCCGGCCGGGATGGGGGCCGGCGCGGGCTCACGACGCCCTGCCGGATCTGAGGAGGGTCATGACGGTGGTCCCTTTCGCTCACACCGGAGTACGGGGCCGCCGGTACGGCGAGTCGCCGAATGCACGGTGAGACCGCCGGTATTCCGGAATCGCGGTTCAGGTGAATTCGGCGCGTGCGGCGCGGCGTTGGACGTACTCGAAGCCCTTTCCCCGTTGGATGGTGAGTCGTCTCCGTCGGGAGAGCCACTCATCGTTCGGAAAGGACGGGTGGAATAGTTGACGCTACGCCCGGAGGACAGGGGCCGGTAGGTGGTGTCGTATCACCGCGGTGGATTCGACCGTTCCGGCGCACCGCCCTTGTACCCCCGGAGCCCATACCGCGCGACCCCGGAGAAAAGGGGGCTCGTACCCCGGTTCACGCCCCCTCTTGTGGAATCTTTCTGAAAGAGCGTAGAGAAAAAGACGCCTCAGGCACTCACTGAGTATGGGGCGGTTTTGAGCACAGGGAAGAGGCCCCTTCACACAGGGGGCGAAAGACGCAAAGGGTGATAGATGATGACACACCAGTCCGTACCGTTCGACGATCTGGACCGCAAAATCGTTGCGGCGCTGGTCGCCAACGCCAGGACCAGCTTCACGGAGATCGGCGCCGCGATCGGGCTCTCGGCCTCCGCGGTCAAGCGCCGCGTCGACCGGATGCGGGAGACCGATGTGATCACCGGCTTCACCACCACGGTGCGCCCGGCCGCCCTCGGCTGGCGGACCGAGGCATATGTCGAGGTGTACTGCGACAGCGCCGCGCCACCCCGGCGCCTCGCGGAGGTCGTGCGCAACTATCCGGAGATCATCGCGGCCATGACGGTGACCGGCGGCGCGGACGCCCTGCTGCATGTCATGGCCACCGATGTGGAGCACTTCGAGGAGGTGCTGGAGCGCATCCGGGCCGAGCCCTTCGTCCGCCAGACGATCAGCTACATGGTGCTGTCACACCTGCTCACGGGCAGTGCGGAGGCCGGCGCGGCCCCTCCCGCGACCGCGACGCAATGAACCGCCACGAACCGGCCTCCGCACGCAGCATCGGTGCGCCGACGCGCAGTTTTCCTTTCTTGTCTCCCCTCTCCCCCGCTTTCTACCGTTGATTCATCCCCCCGGTCGCCCGCGGAAGCGAGAGGAATCCTCCGTTGCCCCTTACGCGTGTGCCGCGCCCCCGGCGCTTCCTGACCTGTGCCCCCAGATATTTCGATGTGCGGTATGCCATCAATCCCTGGATGCGTGAGGACACCGAGGTCGACACCGACCTCGCCCAAGCGCAATGGGAGACGCTGATCCGCGCCTACCGCGACCACGGCCATCGGGTCGAATTCATCGAGCCGGTGGCGGGACTGCCGGACATGGTGTTCGCGGCGAACTCGGCCCTCGTCCTGGAGGGCCGGGTCTTCGGCTCGCGATTCCACGCACCGCAGCGCCGGCCGGAACAGCTCGCCTACGAACGGTGGTTCAAGGCGGCCGGATTCGACGTCCATCCGCCGGAATCGGTGTGCGAGGGCGAGGGCGACCTGGTGCCGGCCGGGCCCTACGTCCTGGCGGGCACCGGCTTCCGCACCACCCGGGCGGCCCATCAGGAGGTGCAGGAGTTCTTCGGGGTGCCGACCATCAGCCTGCTGCTGGTGGACCCGTACTTCTACCACCTGGACACCGCGCTGTTCGTCCTCGACGACCGGAACATCGCCTACTACCCGGAGGCGTTCTCCCCCGGCAGCCGTGAGGTGCTGGGGCGGCTCTACCCCGACGCGCTGATCGCCACCCGCGACGACGCCATGGCCTTCGGGCTCAACTCCGTCTCCGACGGCCGCCATGTCTTCGTCGCGCCCCGGGCCACCGGGCTCATCGACCAGCTCACCGACCGCGGTTACGTCCCCGTCCCCGTGGACCTGTCGGAACTGCACAAGGCCGGCGGGGGCATCAAGTGCTGCACACAGGAGATTCGCTGATGACCGCCACCACCCCCATCTCCTCCGACTCCACCGCCCCCGGTTCCCGGCCGGCCGTCGCGAACCGCGCGGCTCGCTCCTCGCAGGAGCTGATCCACGCCGAGGAGACCTCGCTCGCGCACAACTACCACCCGCTGCCCGTGGTCGTCGCCGACGCCGAGGGCAGCTGGGTCCGGGACGTCGAGGGCCGCCGCTATCTGGACATGCTGGCCGGGTACTCGGCCCTCAACTTCGGCCACCGCCACCCGGCGCTGGTCGAGGCCGCCCACCGCCAGCTCGACCAGCTCACACTGACCTCCCGGGCCTTCCACAACGACCGGCTGGCCGGGTTCGCCGAGGGGGTGGCGGAGCTCACCGGGCTCTCCATGGTGCTGCCGATGAACACCGGCGCGGAGGCCGTGGAGAGCGGCATCAAGGTCGCCCGCAAGTGGGCGTACGAGGTGAAGGGCGTCGCCCCGGACCAGGCCACCATCGTGGTGGCGGCCGACAACTTCCACGGCCGTACGACGACGATCGTCGGATTCTCCTCCGACCCCGTGGCCCGCGACGGCTTCGGCCCGTTCGCCCCGGGCTTCCGCGTCGTGCCGTACAACGACCTCGCGGCGCTGGAGGCCGCCGTCGACGAGACCACGGCGGCGGTCCTCATCGAGCCCATCCAGGGCGAGGCGGGCGTCGTCATCCCCGATGACGGCTATCTGCGCGGGGTGCGCGAGCTGACCCGGCGCACCGGGACGCTGTTCATCGCCGATGAGATCCAGTCCGGTCTGGGCCGCACCGGCACCACGCTGGCCGTCGAGCACGAGTCGGTGATGCCGGATGTGCTGCTGCTCGGCAAGGCGCTGGGCGGCGGCATCGTGCCGGTGTCGGCGGTGGTGGCCGACCGTGCGGTGCTCGGGGTGCTGCGCCCCGGCGAGCACGGCTCCACCTTCGGCGGCAATCCGCTGGCCGCGGCGGTCGGCTCGGCCGTGGTCGATCTGCTGCGCACCGGTGAATTCCAGCGCCGGGCACGGGAGTTGGGCGAGGTACTGAGGGACGGGCTGGCCACGCTGACCGGCAAGGGCATCGTGGGCTACCGCTGCCGCGGGCTGTGGGCGGGCGTCGATGTGGACCCCGCGCTCGGCACCGGCCGCGAGGTGAGCGAGCGGCTGATGGCCGAGGGGATCCTGGTCAAGGACACCCATGGTTCGACGATCCGTCTGGCACCGCCGCTGACCATCACCCGTGAGGAGCTGGAGGGGGCGCTGGCGGCGCTGGAGAAGGTACTCGGCTGACCGAAGCTGACCGAGCCGATCGAGCCGAGCCGATCGAGCTGATCGAAACCACGAAGCGGGGGGGGGGGGGGGGGGGGGGTTGTGAGCGCGGCGCGCGGGAGGGCCTCAGATAGGACTGCAGAGTGTGAGAGGGGAGACCCAGCCGGGCGCGCTCGCTCGACCGAGAC
>NZ_JBHYVB010000188.1:6166-10288 GCF_042750115.1 Streptomyces sp. NPDC059455 | reverse complement strand
TACACCCACCCAGCCACACCCCCTCGGCGGCGGGCCCCCCCTAACCCCTCTCGGCTCCCACCCCCCCCTAAAAACCCCCCCCCCCCCCCCCCAAAATACACACCCCCCCCCCCCCCCGGCTTCCTCATGTTCAATCGCGCCTGGAGATTCTTTATCGGCGCCCCCCGTCGCGGTCCCGTGAGAACCTCGAACCGTAGGTAACGCCCAGGTCACGGCGACCTTTCCGAGTTTTTATGTACGTTGTTGAGCATTCCACTGTTCCCGATCGCACGGTGTGGAACACTTCGTGTCATCTCGCCGGGCACAACAGGCGAAGGCAACGGCGCGGAAAGGAGTTGCGGCTGGAGTGGACAGTGAACCGGTCACGGTGACTGCCGCATACCGGGTGGACCCCGGCCGCGAAAGCGAGTTCTATGCCTGGGCGATCGAGATGCTCAATGCCGCCGCAAGCCTTCCGGGATATCTCGGAGGCGGGGTGATGGGATCCGGTTCGACCTCCTCGGAGTGGCACGTACTCTACCGGTTCGAGGCGGAAGGCCCGGCTCGGGCATGGGATTCCTCGCTGGAGCGCGCACGATTGGCGTCCCGCACCGGACCCTTTGTCGAGGAAAAGGGAACACAGCGCACCTCGGGACTGGAGAACTGGTTCAACGGGCCGGTGCGGCCACTGCCGCCACCGCCCAAATGGAAGCTGTGGCTGGTGAATCTGAGCGCGGTCTTCCCTCCGGTTCTCATCTTCAATGTGCTGGTGATCCCGTTCATCAAGGACGCCAATTTCCTGCTGCGGACCCTGGCCTTGTGTCTCGGTGTGACCGCGATGGTGACCTGGCTGGTCATGCCGCGGCTGCAGCGGCTTCTGAAGAAGTGGCTCTACCCGCCGCTTCAGTCGATACGAGGACGTCACAAGCGGATGGCCGCCGACGGCCCACGCGCTCGCCGGTAGGTGAGCGGGGCGTCGCGGCCCGAGGACCGGGGCGGGTGATACCCGGTCGGTTTTCTCATCGCAAGGAGGCAAATCCGGATGGAATCGCTGAGGACACTCCTCGTCGATCATTACGACTCGTACACGTACAACCTCTTTCATCTGCTGACCGAGGTCAACGGCGAGGAACCGGAGGTGCTTCTGCATGACGCGCCGGAGTGCGCGGACATCGATCTCTCCGCGTTCGACAACATCGTGCTCTCCCCCGGCCCCGGCCATCCGGCCGATCCCCGGGACTTCGGCGCCACCGCCCGGCTGATCGAGCGGTCGCCCATCCCCGTGCTGGGGGTGTGCCTGGGGCACCAGGGGATCGCGCTCGGCGCGCAGGCGCGGGTGGTGCCCGCGCCCGAGCCCAAGCACGGGCATCTGTCCCGGATCAAACACGGCGGACGCGGGCTGTTCCGCGGCCTTCCGCAGGACTTCACGGCCGTGCGCTATCACTCGCTGTGCGTGGCCGAGCCACTGCCGCTGGGGCTCCAGGGCATCGCCTGGTCCGAGGACGGTGTGCTGATGGGGCTGCGGCACCGGGCCCGGCCACTGTGGGGCGTCCAGTTCCACCCCGAGTCGGTGCTGACCGGATACGGCCACCGCATGCTCAGCAACTTCCGCGATCTGACCGTCGAGCACGCCAACGGCGAGTCGGTGACCTCCACCGTGGCCCCCGCCTCCGCCGAGGAGCCGCGCCGCGCCCGTACGGCGGCCAAGGCCAAGGCCAAGGCGGCCGCGGCGGGCACCGCGCCGGGCTCGCCGCCCACCCCCGAGGCGGACCCCCGAGACCTCCGAGACCCTCGAGACCCCCGAGACCCCCGTAAGGAGCTCGCGCGGCCCGCCCCCGAGAAGCGGGTCCCGGCGCAGACGCCCCCGGAGGGCCCCGGCTACCGGCTGCACGCCCGGTGGCTGGCCGACGCCACCGACACCGAGGCAGCCTTCACCCGGCTGTACGCGGAGGCGCCGCACGCGTTCTGGCTCGACAGCTCGCGCGCCGAGTCCGGCGAGGCCCGCTTCTCCTTCCTCGGGGACGGCACGGGCCCGCTCGCCGAGTTCATCCGCTACGACACCGACACCGGCGTGTGCGAGGTCGAACGGGCGGGACGGCCGGCCGTCCGGGTCGATGGCGGCGTCTTCGACTACCTCAAGCGGGAGCTGACCCGCCGCCGGGTCAAGGCCCCCGACCTGCCCTTCGACTTCACCGGCGGCTATGTGGGCTACTTCGGCTACGAACTCAAGGCCGACTGCGGCTCCCCCAACCGCCACCGGGCCACCACCCCGGACGCCTGCTGGCTCTTCGCCGACCGGTTCGTCGCCGTCGACCACCAGGAGGGTGTCACCTACATCTGCTGCCTCACCGAGGACACCCCCGACGGCCACCGGGAGGCGAAGGACTGGCTGGACACCACCGTGACCGTGCTCAGCGGGGTGCCGACGCTCACCGGACCCGCCCCGCAACCGCCCGCCCTCGCCACCACGGCCGCCGTGGAGCCCTGGCTGGTGCGGGACCGGGAACGGTATCTGGCCTCGATCGAGGCATGTCTGCGGGAGCTGCGCGCCGGGGTGAGCTATGAGATCTGCCTGACCAACTCCGCCTGGCTGCCCGCCCCGAGCGACTCCTACGCCTTCTACCGGGCCCTGCGGCGGTTCAACCCGGCGCCGTACGCCGCCTATCTGCGGTTCGACGGCACCGATGTGGCCTGCGCCTCCCCCGAGCGCTTTCTGCGCATCACCCCCGACGGCACCGCCGAGGCCAAGCCGATCAAGGGCACCGCCCCGCGCGGTCAGAGCCCGGAGAAGGACGCGCGGGCGCTCGCCGCCCTCGCCTCCAGCCCCAAGGCCCGCGCCGAGAACCTGATGATCGTGGACCTGCTCCGCAACGATCTGGGGCGGGTGTGCGCGTCCGGCAGTGTGTATGTGCCGCGCCTGATGAACACCGAGACCTACGCCACCGTCCACCAGCTGGTCTCCACCGTGCGCGGCCGGCTGCACCCGGAGACCAGCTCCGTCGACTGCGTCCGGGCCTGCTTCCCGGGCGGCTCCATGACCGGCGCCCCCAAGCTGCGCACGCTGGAGATCATCGACTCGCTGGAGACCGAGGCCCGCGGTGTGTACTCCGGCGCGCTCGGCTACCTCAGCTGCAACGGCGCGGCCGACCTCAACATCGTCATCCGCACGGCCGTGTTCACCGGCGGCCGGATGCACATCGGCGCGGGCGGCGCCATCGTTCTCGATTCCGATCCGGCCGAGGAGTACGAGGAGATGCTGCTGAAGACCGCCGCCACCATGCGCGCCTACCAGGCCGTGGAACCCTCGTCCGGCGAGAAGATCGACGATCTGCTGGTGGCCGCCGCCGCCGCGCCGCCCGCCCCCGCGGCGAAGGAGCTCGGCCGGTGACCGCCGTATCGGTGTCCGCCCCACCCATGCCCGTCGGGCCCACCGTCTCGGCCAATGTGGCCGCGCATCTCGCGGCGCTCGCGGACCGCCGCGGCTGGTCCGGCCGGGCCGCCTTCCTCGAGGGCCACCGGGTCTGGGCCCACGGCGAGGTCCATGACCGCGCCGAGCGCGCGGCCACCGTCCTGGCGGGCCGGGGGGTGGCGGCCGGTGACCGGGTGCTGCTGGCTCTGCCCGACGGCGTCATGTGGGTGACCACGTTTCTGGCCGCCGCCCGGCTGGGCGCCGTGGCGGTGCTGGTCAACCCCGCGCTCACCGCCGACGACCACCGCTACATGGCCGAGGACTCGCGCGCCGCGCTGGCCGTCTCCGGCCCCCGCCTCCAGGACCACTTCGACGGCGTCCCCTGGCTGGGCGCCGACCAGCTGTCGGCCCTGACCGGCCCGCCCGCCACGCTGGGCTCGGCGGCACCGGCCCCGGCGGCCGAGCCGGTGACGGCCGCCACCCCGCTCTACATCCAGTACACCTCCGGGACCACCGGCCGCCCCAAGGCGGTGGTCCACAGCCATGGCGATGTGGCCGCCTACCACGACCTGGTCGGTCAGGAGGTGCTGGACATCGGCCCGGCGGACGTGACGTTCTCGGTGTCCAAGCTGTTCTACGCCTACGGCTTCGGGAACGCCTTCGCCTTCCCCCTCTTCTCGGGGTCGGCCGCGGTGCTCACCGCGGACCGCCCCGGACCTGCCCTCATCGACGAC
>NZ_JBHYVB010000188.1:0-6156 GCF_042750115.1 Streptomyces sp. NPDC059455 | reverse complement strand
CGGGGGTTGTTCTGTTTTGGGTTACCCTTGTTTTCATCGGCCGGGGTTTGGGTGACTGTTTACGCGTCCCCTTTTGGGGGGGGGGGGGGGGGGGGGCCCCCCGCCCACCGCCCCGGACCTGCCCTCATCGACGACCTCGTGGCCCGGCACCGGGTGACCCTGCTGTACTCGGTGCCGTCCTCGTACGCCGCCCTGGTGGACGAGCGCGGCACCGGCCACGCGGCCTGCTTCGCCTCCGTCCGCGCGGCGGTCAGCGCGGGCGAGGGGCTGCCGCCCGCCCTCGGTGAACGGGTCGGTGAGCTGCTCGGCGCACCGGTGCTGGAGCAGATCGGCTCCACCGAGGCGGGCCATGCCTTCTGTGCCAACACGGTGTGGGACAACGCCTCCGGCACCCTCGGCCGTCCGGTGCCCCGCTTCGAGCTGGAACTGCGGGACGGCGAGGGCGCCGTGGTGACGGACGGCGCCGACGGCTCGGCCGAGGGCGAGCTGTGGGTGCGGGGCCCGACGGTGGTCACCGGCCGCCCGGGGGACGGCGGTTGGCTCGCCACCCGGGACCGGGCCCGACGCGAGCGCGACGGGACGTATCGCCATCTGGGCCGGGTGGACGACCTGGAGATGGTCGGCGGGATCACCGTGTCGCCGCTGGAGGTCGAGGAGGTGCTGCGGCAGCACCCGTCGGTGCGGGAGGTGGCGGTGGCGGCCGTCCCCGACGAGCGGGGCGCGACCCGGCTGCGCGCCTATGTCGTACCGACGGCCGACGCGGATGGCCGGGCGGCCGACCCGGACGCATCGGACGGCTCGGACGGCTCGGACGGCTCGGGCGACCCGCGCGACTCGGACAACCGGCGCGGCCTGGGCGGCTCGGCGGTGGACGAGGAGGCCCTGACGGCCGATCTGATCGCCCTGGCCCGGCGGCGGCTCGCCGCCTACAAGGCGCCGCACACCGTGCGCCTGGTGGCCTCGCTGCCGCGCACCCCGACGGGAAAGCTGCGGCGCCATGTCGTCCGCACCGGCCGCTGGTGACGGGCCAAACCGGCTTGCCGGCCGCGCCCGAGCGCGCGGCCCCCTGACCGACTTCGAACGATGAGGACCTCGATATGTTGCAGCGGCTTCTCCCCGAGCACGGGTTCTATCTGGGGCTGATGTTCCAGGAGGCCGCGGCCCGGCACGGCAGGGTCAGGGTGACCCTGGACCGGCCACTGGACGTCGCCCCCGACGCCGGTACCGACCTCGGCTACACCGAACTGGCCGATCTGGTCGACGACCTGGCCGCCCGGCTGTGGTCGGCGGGGGTGCGCCCGAGTGAGCATGTGGCGATCCTCAAGGGCGACAACGTCGATATCGTGCTGCTGACCTGTGCCGTCTCCAGGATCGGAGCGGTCCCGGCGCTGCTGTCGCCCTCGCTGGACGGACAGGTGGCCGCGGTGCTGCTGGACCGGCTGCACGCCCCCTGGCTGATCACCGACCGGGCGACGCTGGAGTCCACGCTGAGCACGGTGGACACCACCCTGGCCCGGGGCGTGCTGACGGTGGACGAGGCGCCCGGGAACACCATCGCGCTGGCCGCGCTCGCCGGGGTGCCGCGCCGCCCGGCCATCCGGCTCCACCCCCGGGAGCCCTCGCTGATCACCCACAGCTCGGGGACCACCGGCATACCGAAGCTGGCCGTGCACTGCCCGCACACCATGTGGAACCGGCTGGTGCCCCAGCAGGCGCTGGGCCGGGCCGGCCGCGGGGAGGCGGCCGCGCTGCACATGTCGTTCGTCCACTCCCGCTTCTACCATCTGCTGGGCGTACTGCTGCACTTCGGCAGCCCGCTGCTGCTGCTCGTCGACCCCGATCCGGCCCACGCCGGCCCACTGCTGGCGGCGCACCGCCCCGGCATCGTGGAGACGCATCCCAACACCTATGTGCTGTGGGAGGACCTGGCCGACGCGCCGAACGGCCCGCTGGCCAACGTCCGGGCGTACGGCTCCACGTTCGACGCCATCCACCCCCGTACGGTGCGGCGGCTGCTCGCCGCGTCCCGGCGCCGCGACCCCCGGCTGATGCAGCTGTACGGGCAGAGCGAGACCGGGCCCATCGCCTTCGGCTGGTACACCCGCCGGGGCGCGGACCGGGTGGAGGCACGGCGGGTGGGCACCGGCATCCCCGGGTTCACCCGGATCCGGGTGGTGGACGAGCGGGGCCGCAGGTGCCCGCCGGGGGCGACGGGGGCCATCGAGGCCCGCACCCGCGGCCGGATCCTCACCTACCTCGGCGCGCCGGAGAGCTACGCCCGGCAGGTGGACCGGGGCTGGTGGCGGATGGGCGACATGGGCTACCGCGACCGGTGGGGCGCGCTGTATCTGCTGGACCGCGAGGTGGACCAGATCTCCACCGTGGACAGCACCCTGGAGGTGGAGGACGAACTGCTGTCGCGGTTCGCCGACCTCCGGGAAGTGATCATCGTCCACGGTCCGGGGCGCGAGCCGGTACCGGTGGTGTGCACCCGGGGGAACGAGCCGCTGGACCCCGACAGCTGGCGGCGGGCGACCGAGGATCTCCCGGCGCTGGCCGAGCCGGTGCAGTGCCGCTTCGAGGATCTGCCGCGCACCGCCACCTGGAAGATCAAGCGGCTGGAGATCGCCCGGCAGCTCGCCGCGGGTGAGCTGCCCACCCTGTCCACCGCACCGGTCGGTGGCTGACATGGCGGCGGGTGAGGACAGCGGGCCGGTTCTGGTGGTGGGCGCCGGGCCGGTCGGGATGACGGCGGCGCTCACCCTGCGCGCCGCCGGGCTGCCGGTCCTGGTACTGGAGGCCGGGGCGCGGGACCGGGTGCGGCCCGGGAGCCGCGCGCTGTTCGTCCACCGGCGGTCGCTGCGGCTGCTGGAGCGGGCCCGCCCGGGGCTGGGCGTACGGATCGCGGCGTACGGAACGACCTGGCGCACCCGGCGCACCCTCTACCGCGGCCGCGAGGTGTTCGCGCAGACCTTTCCGCGGGCCTCCGGGGCCGGGGCCGCGGCCCTGCCCGCGTTCACCAGCCTGCGTCAGGTGGACACCGAGCGGTTCCTCCACGAGGCGTGTGCGGAGGCGGGCGTGGAGTTCCGCTTCGACGCCGAGGTGGACGAGGTGCGCGCGGACGGCGACGGCGTGACGGTGACCGATAAGGCCGGCGGGAGCTGGACGGCCGGCCATGTCATCGCCGCCGACGGGGCCCGTTCGGGGGTGCGCAAGGCGCTGGGCATCCCGCTGGAGGGCACCCGGTCCGACGGCTATCACGTGGTCGTGGACGTGGCGGATCCGCCCGGCGGGGACCTGCCGGTGGAGCGGGTCTTCCACTACGAGCACCCCGGCACCGGTGGCCGCACCGTGCTGCGGGTGCCGTTCACCGGGGGTTTCCAGATCGATCTGCAGTGCCGCGCGGACGATCCGCCGGAGTCCTTCGGCACCGAGAAGGCGCTGCGCCGCTGGCTGCCCCGGCTGGTGGGCGAGGACTGCGCCCACCGGGTGCTGTGGGTGTCGCGCTACCACTTCCTGCGCAAGGTCGCCGCGTCGTTCGCGGATCCGTCCGGCCGGGTGCTGCTGGCGGGCGAGGCGGCGCATCTGTTCCCGCCCTTCGGGGCCCGCGGGATGAACAGCGGGATCGCGGACGCCGTCGCGGCGGCGGAGGCGGTGTCGGCGGCATGCTCCGAGCCATCGCGGGGACCCGCGACGGTGGCCGGGTACGCCTCCGCCCGCCGGAGCGCGGCCCTCTACAACAGCGAGGCCGCCGGGGCGGCCCTGGACCATCTGCGGCCCCGGCCGTGGAAGCGGGCGACCCAGCGCGCGGCGGCCGCCCTGTCCCCGGTGGTCCCCCGCTGCGGGGAGTGGCTGGAACGCGCCCCCTACGGCCCCCGGGGCGGCCCGGCGCGCGGCTATTGACCGGCAATCCAGCGAGCACGGCTAGGAACCCGGACGGACAACGGAACGACATCGGGGCGGCACGGCATCGGACAACGGGCACATCGAGAAACGCCGAGCACATCGAGCACATCGGGACGGAGACGTGGAAGCGGACATGGTCGCCACACAGAACATCGGTCACGCCGACGCGTCGGACCAGAAGCAGTGGACGCTGATGTGGCGCGAGGACGGCGGGCTGATGCCCTCCCGGGCGGTGCCGGACAGCGCGCTGCTGGCCGCCGACTCCTGGCTGATCGACGACGGGCGGGTGCGCGGGCTCGACCACCACCGCCGCCGGTTCGTCGCCGCGTGTGTCGAGGCGAGCGGCGACTCCCCGGCCCGAATCGAGAGCTTCTGGCGCGACGCGGTGGCCGCCCTGCCCCGCACCGAGCGGTGGTTCCCACGGGTCGAGCTGGCCGGTCCGGAACCGGCCCGGCTGTTTCTGCGGGTCCGGCCCGCGCCGCCGCGGACGGTCAATGTGACCGTATGCCTGACCGAGGAGTTCGACCCGCGGTCGCATCCCCGCCGCACCGGTCCCGACCTCTCCCTCCTGGCGCATCTGCGGGAGCGGGCCGCCGCCCGCGGCGCGCAGGAGCTGCTGCTCACCACCCCCTCCGGGCTGGTGCTCGAGGGCACGGCGGCGAGCGTCCTGTGGTGGGAGGACGACGTGCTGTGTCTGCCGCCCCCGGAGCTTCCGCTGCTGGCGGGCGTCACCTCGGCCCTGATCCAGGACCGGGCGGCCGAGCTGGGCGTCCGCACCGAGCACCGCCGCCGCACCGTACAGGAGCTGGACGGCCGTGAGGTGTGGCTGGTCAACGCGGTGCACGGAATCCGCCCGGTGACCGCGTGGCTGGGCCGCCCACTGCGGGCGGGCCCGGCGTTGCGCGCCGCCTCCTGGCAGACCTGGCTCAACGGCGTTCCCGATCCCCTCACTGCCCCGATCCCCTGATCACCCCGATCCCCTGACCGCGACTGGCCGCGACTGACCACGACTGACTGCTACTGACCGCGACGAACGGAGTTCACCGATGACGACGACCACCCCGGCCCGCACCACCGCCCGGCTGGATCTGAAGGGCCTCGCCCCCGAGGTGTCCGCCGCGATGGGCGAGCTGCACCGGGCGGCGGTGCGGGCCGCCCGGGCGGCGGGGGTCGAGCCCGAGCTGCTGGAGCTGGTCAGGATCCGCGCCTCACAGCTCAACGGCTGCGCGTTCTGCCTGGACATGCACACCAAGGACGCCCGCGCCCAGGGCGAGACCGAGCAGCGGATCCACACCCTCGCCGCCTGGCGGGAGACCCCGTTCTTCACCGAGCGGGAGCGGGCCGCGCTCGAGCTGACCGAGGCGGTGACCTCGGTCCAGGACGGCCATGTGCCGGACGAGGTCTACGCGACCGCCCGCGAGGTCTTCGACGAACCGCAGGTGGCGGCCGTGATCTGGGCCGCCGTCGTGATCAACGCCTACAACCGCACGGCGATCAGCGCACGGATGGTGCCCGGCGCCTATCAGCCCGCCCCGCGCACCTGACCCCGACGCCCGCGCGACCGCGCGCCGACGTCAGCACCCGCTGGAGGCCAGACCATGAACACCCACGGACCGCGACGCGTATTCGGGCCGCGTCCGCCCCTGCTCAAGCGTCCGGCCAGGGGACCCAACCCGCTGCGCCGCCGGACGGACCGGATCCAGACCTGGTGCACCGTGCTGTTCGCGCTGATCCTCGTGGTCGGGCTGCCGGCCGCCGCGATCAGCGCGGGGTACGCGGCACACGCCTCCCAGATGCGCGTCGTGGCCGCCGAGACCTCGGCCCGGCACCAGATCACCGCACGGCTCGCCGATGCCACCCCCGGCCCGGCCCACAGCGATGTGCGGGAGCCACGGCAGGCGCGGGTGCGCTGGGTCGCGGATGACGGTGAGCGCCATACGGGCACCGCCACGGTGGCGGGCGACGGCGGCTCCGGGGACGAGGTACGGGTCTGGGTGAACCGCGAGGGCGCCCTGGCGCAGCCGCCCTCCTCCCCCTCGACCGCGCGGACCATGGGCTGGTTCACCGGCTGTATCACCGCGGCGACGGTGGCCGCGCTCGCGTTCACGGGGCGGGCCCGGGTCCGGCGGGCCCTGGACCGCAGGCGCTACGCGCGATGGGAGGCAGAGTGGAAGGTGGTGGAACCCGCGTGGTCCGGCAGGAACCGCCGCTGAGCGGGGCTCCGGCGCCGCCGCGGGGTCCGGCCGCTTC
>NZ_JBHYVB010000187.1:0-22463 GCF_042750115.1 Streptomyces sp. NPDC059455 | reverse complement strand
TTCCCGACACCTGACGATATGCGGCTCCGCCGCGTGCGGGGCTCCGCCCCAGACCCCGGCAGGGGCTCCGCCCCAGACCCCGGGGTCCGGGGGCGAAGCCCCTGCCACCGGCCGGACGCCCCGTAGCGCGGGCGGAGCCGCCCCGCCGGGGCGCGCGGGGGCGCTCCTCATGGCAGCGGGCGGGCCCCGGTCGTAGGGTGGACGCATGTCCACTCACGCGAAGCGCGAACGCCTGCTCCTCGCCGACCTCTTGGACGGCGCGGGCCCCGGGGCCCCGACGCTGTGCGAGGGCTGGAGCACCCGCGATCTGGCGGCCCATCTGGTGGTCCGCGAGCGGCGCCCCGACGCGGCCGCCGGGGTGCTGGTCAAGCCGCTGGCCGGGCGGCTGGCCCGGGTGCAGGAGGAGTTCGCGGCGCGGCCGTACGAAGAGCTGATCCAGCTGTTCCGCACCGGTCCGCCGCGGATGTCGCCGTTCGCGCTGAAGCAGGTGGACGAGGCGGCCAACAGCTTCGAGTTCTACGTCCACGCCGAGGATGTGCGCCGCGCCCAGCCGGACTGGACACCGCGCGAGCTGGACCCGGTCTTCGCCGACACGCTGTGGTCCCGCATCGAGCGCGGCGCCCGGATCTTCGGCCGCCGCTCCCCCGTCGGCCTGGTGCTGCGCCGCCCGGACGGCCGTACGGCGGTGGCCCGCCGCGGCACCCCGGTCGTCACGGTCACTGCCGAACCGGGCGAGCTGGCGCTCTTCCTCACCGGCCGCCAGGATTCCGCCCGGGTCGAGCTGGAGGGCGACAAGGAGGCCGTGGCCGCGGCGCACGAGGCCAAGCTGGGCATCTGAGCCGACCCCCGCCACCCCCCGAACGCCACCCGCCGCCGCCAGCCGAACGCCGAACGCGACGCGTCCCCGCCCGCGCCGGGCGGACGGGGACGATACGAGGGATTCCCCTAACAGGTCTCGCGGACGTAGCCGTCCTCGCCCGCGGGCGAGACGCCCTCGTCCCGCCGGACGACGCTGAGCCGGTCGCCCCAGCCCTCGCACGCCTTGGCGAAGCCCTCGTCGCCGTACTCGACCACCACCACATGGTCGTCGTACGCCTTGGCGAACTCGCCGCACTCGTCGTACTCGCCGCACTCCTCGACCACGGCGAAGTCCAGCCCGGCCGCCTCCCGGTCGGGGAGGAGCTCCGCGGTGTTCTTCTGTGCGATGGCCATCCCCTGGGCGTGGGCGTGCTCCGACAGCAGGGCCATGAACGCCTTGGCGTGAGCGGTGGTCAGCAGCTTCTTGGAGCGTTCGTAGCTGTCGTAGTTGTCGGGCTCGACGGCGTCGAACCCCTTGTTGGCGCAGCCGTCGATCCACCCGTCGACCTTGTCCGCCACGCGCTCGCGCTTCCCGGCGGTACGGAGGTCGAGCAGCGGTTCCTTCCACTTGGTGTCGATGACGAGATCGCCGTTGCGGTCGCGCAGCAGCAGGTCGTCCGGCCACTGGTCGCGCTCGCCCGGCTGGACCTGGAAGGCGTTGACGTAGCAGATGTTGTACAGCCCGTTCGCCGGGGAGTCCCCGCGGTCGCGGCTGACGATGTCGACACCCTTCGGCGGGGTGTACGCCCCGCCGATCTGGTAGTCGAAGCCACCGTGGACGGGCGGCAGCGCCACTTCGGACGCGCTGGCTCCCGAGGACATGGACACGGTCACGACGGCGGCCGCCGCGGCGGCGGCCGTCACCACCGACGCGAGGGCCCAGCGGCGACGAAGGCGTGCGGCATGGCTGGCTGGCATGAAAGCTCCAACACTCGCGGGTAGCGTCCCCGCCTCGGATGGCATCCGCCGTCCTGGCGACTGTGTCCGGGCTCGGGACCGGCACCGGGTCCCTACCGGCTGGGCGCACCTCTTGCGCGGCACGGGGCAAGTACACCGTGCGGCTGCTGCGATCAAAGCGGGCCCCGGCAACGGCGTCAAGTCGGCCGTCCGGCTGAACCGGATGGCAACACGTGGGCCGTTCCCCTGGACCGGATGGCATCAAGTCAGCAGCCCCATGGATCAGATGGCGTCACGTCGGCGCCCCCCGGACCAGATCCGCTGGAGCGGCCGGTAGTCGATCACCTCAACGCCCTCCTCCGCCAGCAGTTCGCGGGCCCGCGCCGACGTCAGGAACGCGTGGTCGCCGTGGCGCACCCGCCATCCGCCGCCGGGCTCGGCGGCCCGCGACCGGGCGTCGTCCAGCCCGGGGTGGACCGCCCACTCGCTGAGCCCGGGCGGAAGAGCGCGCAGCAGCTCGGCGTAGCGGGCCGCCTTACCGTCGATGTCGAGGGCGAAGCTGTCCAGGAAGTCATGGTCGGTGACCGGCAGCCCCCGCCCGCGCGCCGTCCGGCGGCCGCCGTCGAGCCAGACCCGCACCGCCAGTCCGTACTCCCCCGCCAGCGCCACGGTCACCTCGAAGACGTCCTCGTGGCCGCCGTCGGCCAGACAGTGCCAGTCCAGATGAGTCGGCGTCAGTCCCGCGTCGGCCACGGCCTCGATCTGGGCCCGGAACTCCCGCTCGACCTCCTCGGGGCGCGCCCGCGCGAGCAGTTCCTTCCGCCGGTCGGCGGTGAACAGCTCGCCCCGCTCGTCCAGCAGCGACGCCACCGTCCCCTGCGCGCTCAGCGGCCCCCACCGGAGGTGGTCCGCGTCGCGGACGAGCGTGAGGTGGATGCCGAACGGGATGTCCGGCCGCGCGCGCAGCATCCGCAGGGCCTGCGACGCCCCCGGGCACGGCACCATCAGACTGCAGGAGCTCGCGATCCCCTCCTCGATCGCGTCGATGACGGCGACATTGACCGACTCGTGCATGCCGAGGTCGTCGCAGTTGACGATGAGCACCCGCGCATCGGGCGGGAACCCCAGCAGCTGACTCGACGTGGCTCCGTCCATGCCCACAGTGTGAGCCGCCGTCACCGATCGCCCTACCGGTTTTCCGCCCGCCCGCCCCTACTGAGCGCTCGCGGCCGGACGCACCACGATCTCGTTGACGTCGACCTCGGGCGGCTGTCCGATGGCGTACGCGATGGCGTCGGCGATCGCGGAGGCGGGGATGGCCACCGAGCGGTAGGTCTTCATGGCCTCATGGGCGCTCGGATCGGAGATGGACTCGGCGAGCTCGGACTCGGTCACGCCCGGGGAGACCAGGCTCACCCGGATGTCACCGGCCGACTCCTGGCGCAGCCCCTCCGAGATGGCGCGTACGGCGAACTTGGTGGCGCAGTACACCGCGGCGGTGGGCGACACCTCGTACGCGCCGACCGAGGCGATGTTCACGACATGCCCGCCGCCCTGCTCCCGCATCACCGGCAGGGCCGCGGCGATGCCGTACAGCACACCGCGCACATTCACATCGAGCATCCGGTCCCACTCGTCGACCTTCAGCGCCTCGAGCGGCGAAAGGGGCATCACCCCGGCGTTGTTGACCATCACATCCACCCGCCCGAACCGCTCCCGGGCGGCCGTCACGAAGGCCCGCATGTCATCGGCCGCGGTGACGTCCAGCCGCTGGTACGCCGCGCTGCCGCCCTCGGCGGTGATCTCCCCGGCCAGCTCCCCCAGCCGCTCGGTCCGCCGCGCCCCCAGATAGACCCGGTGCCCCTCGGCGGCGAGCCGGCGCGCGGTCGCCGCCCCGATCCCGCTGCTGGCCCCGGTGATGAGCACGACCTTGCCGGTCCCGGTCATGGCGTTCATGGCGGTATCCCTTTCCGTCCTGGTGCCGCTCTGTTCTGACCCCACCGAGTCTGCGCAGGTCAGAACCCCCGTACCAGGACGGGCTCCTCCTGGGTGCGACACTCCCAGTCAGCACGGCATGTGGGCGGGAGCCAGTTCCGGCACCGCTCGGACACGAGGGGAGTGCACAGACGATGGGCCGACAGCACACCTACCGCGCCACCGTCCGGTGGACCGGTAACACCGGTTCGGGGACGAGTGGTTACCGGAACTACGGGCGGTCGCACGACATCCTCGGCGAGGGGAAGCCGACCCTGCGGGGCAGTGCCGATCCCGCGTTCCTGGGGGATCCGGAGTGCTGGAATCCGGAGGAGTTCCTGCTGGCCGCGCTCTCGCAGTGCCACATGCTGAGCTACCTCTCCGTATGCGCCCGGGACGGGGTGACGGTCACGGCGTACGAGGACGTCGCCACCGGGGTCATGGAGGAGACGGCCGGGCTCGGCGGGCACTTCACCGAGGTGGTGCTCAACCCGGTGGTCACCGTCGCGGACGAGGCGATGCTGGAGCGGGCGCGTTCGGCGCACGGGGACGCCCATCAGACGTGCTTCATCGCGAACTCGGTCAACTTCCCCGTCCGCCACGAGCCGGCCGTCCGAGTCGGCTGAGCTCAGGCCGCCGTCAGCGTGGGGTAGTCCGTGTAGCCGGTCTCGCCGCCCACGTACATCAGATAGGCGTCCCGGATGGGGTTGAGCGGGGCGCCGGTGCGCAGGCGGGTCACCAGGTCGGGGTTGGCCAGGAAGGTGCGGCCGAGGGCGATCAGGTCGGCGCCCTCAGCCAGCAGCGCCCCGGCCTGGCGCATACCGCCGTCGGCGGGGACGCCGTCTCCGGGCAGTGACGGGTTGGCGATCAGCGTGGCCGGCCAGGAGGCGCGGAGCTCCCGGAAGAGCGGCTGGTCCGGCCGGGCGCGGACGATGTGCAGATAGGCGAGGCCGGTGTCCGCGAGCTCCTTGACGAGCGCGGGGTAGAGGCCCTCGGTGTCGCCCTCCTCGATGCCGTTGACGGTGGATCCGGGCGAGATGCGCAGGCCCACCCGCTCGGGGCCGATCGCGTCGGCGACGGCGTGGACCGCCTCGGCCACGAACCGGACGCGCCCGGCCACCGAGCCGCCGTAGGCGTCGGTGCGGCGGTTGGTGCCCTGGGCCAGGAACTGGTGGAGGAGGTAGCCGTTGGCGGCGTGCACCTCCACTCCGGCGAAGCCCGCGCCCCGGGCGTTGCGCGCGGCGGCGGCGAAGTCGGCGACGGTGGAACGGATCTCCTCGCGCGTCATCTCGCGCGGTACGACGGCCTGCTGATGGCCGTTCGGGGTGAAGATCGTCTCCGGGAGCGGCACCGGCGAGGGCGCCACCGGCATCAGCCCGCTGGTGTCCGGGTGGCCGACCCGGCCGCCGTGCTGCAGCTGGAGGAACATCCGGCCACCCGCCGCGTGCACCGCGTCGGTCACCCGCCGCCATCCGGCCACCTGCGCCGCGTTGTGGATCGCGGCGATGTCGGGGTAGGTCTGCCCCACCGCGTTGGGCGTGGCGGCCTCGGCGACGATCAGCCCGGCGGTGGCGCGCTGGGCGTAGTAGGTGGCCATGATCGGCAGGGGCACGCCGTCGGCGGCGGCGCGGTTGCGCGTCATCGGCGCCATGACCAGGCGGTTGGGGAGGTCGAGAGGGCCGAGTCGGGCGGGTTCGAAGAGGCTGGGTATCTCGGGTGTGTGCGTCATGCGGGTACGGTAGAACTTGCCATTGATGTCAGATTCAAGCCCGGACCGGCAGGCGAGGTGAGGAATGCGGATCGGCGAACTGGCGCGGCGCACCGGCGTCAGCGAACGCTCGCTGCGCTACTACGAGAAGCAGGACCTGATGACGGCCGAGCGCACCCCGGGCGGCCACCGCGAGTACGGGGAGGGCGCGGTGGACCGCGTCATCCGCATCCAGGAGCTGTTCGCCGCGGGGCTGTGCAGCGAGAAGATCGCCCAGCTGCTCCCCTGCATGCGCGACTCGGACGGCGGCCCGTCGCGGACGGCCAACGGGCAGCTGGTCTCCGACCTGACGGTGGAGCGGAAGCGCATCGACCGCATGATCGCGGACCTGCTCCGCTCCCGTGAGGTCCTGGACGAGGTGATCGAGGCGGCGTCGGTCCCGGCCGAGTAGCCGGACGCGCCGGACACCCCGTGAGCGCCCGCGCCCCATGTGTGGCGCGGGTCACGGGAACCACCTCCGCCGTGCGGAGAGGCACGGGTGTGAGGTGTGAACGAGATGAGTGATGGCCTGCGAGCGCGGATACGGGCGGGTGACCGCGAGGCATTCGCGGAGCTCTACGAGAGTTACGCGCGCATGGTCTACAACCATGCTTTCCGGCTGACCGGCGACTGGTCGGTCGCCGAGGAGGTGATGGGCGATACGTTCCTCGACGCCTGGCGGACCCGGGAGCAACTGGAGCCGGGCGACGGCACGCTGAAACCGTGGCTGCTGGGCGTGGCGACGAACAAGGCCCGCAACGCCAACCGCGGCATCGGCCGCCGCCTGGCCTTCCTGGCCCGCCGCCCGGCCCCCGCCCCGATGGCGGACTTCGCCGACGAGACGGCGGCCCGGATCGACGACGCCCGCCGACTCGCCGCCGTGCGCACGGTGTTCGGCCGGCTGCGGCGCGGGGAGCAGGAGGTGCTGGCGCTGTGCGTCTGGTCCGGTCTGGACTACGCGCAGGCGGCCGAGGCCATGGGCATCCCGGTGGGAACGGTGCGCTCGAGGCTGTCCCGGGCCCGCGCCCGGCTGCGCAAGCTCGCCGATCAGCGGCTCGCGGAAGAAAGGCGCGCGGAAGAAAAGAAGGAACCGCCGCACCGGCGCGGAGAGGTACAGCGTGAGGCCGCGTTCGCGGCCCTGCCCTTTCAGGAGTTTCAGGAGGACCCCCGATGAACGCCGTCGGCTCCGGGCCCGCCCGGCCCGAGCGCGAGCGCGAGGACGCCGCGTACGAGGACACCGCGCGCGAGGACGCCGCGTACGACGCGTACGAGGACACCGCGTGCGAGGAGCTCGCCCGGCTGCTTCCTCCCGTCCCGGCCGAACGGGACGTGCCCTCCGCTCCGTACCTCCACCACAAGGACCGGTTGATGCAGCACATCGATGACGACCAGAACCGCACCCCCGCGCCCGCCCGGAAGGTCCGGCGGCGGCTGCCGCGCCCGGCGCTGCTGATGCCCGCCGCGGCCCTGGCGCTCGCCGGGGCGCTGGCCGTCACCCTGACCTCGGGCGGCGGCTCCGGCGATGGCGCCCACCCCCGCGAGACCGCCACCGTCCTGCTCGACCGGATCGCCGGAACCGCGGCGAAGTCGGACGTCAAGCCGGTGCGACAGGACCAGTTCGTCTACGTCCAGAGCGTGGGGCGGGGTGCCGAGCTGAAGGACGACGGCTCCTCCGAGCTGGAGCCGCGGGGCGAGCGGGAGGTCTGGCTGTCGCAGCGGGTGAAGCGGATCACCAAGATCGGCGAGATCCACGAGGGCGGGAGCTACTTCCCGCTGCGCGAACTGGGAGGGTCTCCGGCGGGCATCAACCGTCCCACCTACCAGTGGCTGGCGTCCCTGCCGACCGACCCGGACGTCCTGCTCAAGGAGCTCTACCGGATGACCGACGCGGACGAGGGCCAGGAGAAGGCGCAGGCCGTCTTCGACCAGATCGGCTCCCTGCTGGGCGAGACGGTGATGCCGCCGGAGAACGCCGCCGCCCTGTACAAGGCCGCCGCGAAGATCCCCGGGGTGACCCGGCACGAGGACGCGGTGGACGCGGCGGGCCGGCACGGGGTGGGCATCGTCCGCACCGACGAGCGGGGCTCGAGCGCCACCGAGTGGGTCTTCGACCGGGACAGCCTCGCCTACCTCGGTGAGCACAGCTACCGGACGAAGGACGCCGGGGCGGGCAAGAAGGGCGACGTCCTGTCGGAGAGGGCCGTCCTGAAGCGCGGCATCGTCGACGCGTACCGCCAGCGGCCGGGCTCCGCCGCGAACTGATACCAGGCGCGCCCGCGGCATAGATCCGCGCCCCCCCCCCCCGGCCCGGGGGGTCGGGGGCACAGCCCCGCACGCGGCGGAGCCGCAGATCGTCAGGTGGCGGGAAGGGGCGGGGAGGGGAACAGACAGCCCGCCGCAGGCGTCACAGTCCGCCGGACCCCCACCCCCTGGGCGCCGCGCCGGCGCCTCAGCGGACCGGGTGCCCCGCGTCCCGTAGCGCGTCCTTCACCTGGCCGATCCGCAGATCGCCGAAGTGGAAGACGGAGGCCGCGAGCACCGCGTCGGCCCCCGCGGCGATGGCCGGCGCGAAGTCGGCCGCCTTGCCGGCGCCGCCGCTGGCGACCACCGGGATGGTCACGTGCTTGCGGACGGCCTCGATCATGGCCGTGTCGTAGCCGTCCTTGGTGCCGTCCGCGTCCATGGAGTTCAGCAGGATCTCCCCGGCGCCCAGCTCCGCCGCGCGGTGGGCCCATTCGACGGCGTCGATGCCGGCGCCGCGGCGGCCGCCGTGGGTGGTGACCTCGTAGCCGGACGGGGTGACCGTGCCCTCCCCGCAGCGGCGGGCGTCGACCGAGAGGACGAGCACCTGGCTGCCGAAGCGCTCGGCGATCTCGCGGATCAGCTCGGGGCGGGCGATGGCGGCGGTGTTGACGCCGACCTTGTCCGCCCCGGCGCGCAGCAGCTTGTCGACGTCCTCCGGGGTGCGGACGCCGCCGCCGACCGTGAGCGGGATGAAGACCTGCTCGGCGGTGCGGCGGACCACGTCGTAGGTGGTCTCGCGGTCGCCGGAGGAGGCGGTGATGTCGAGAAAGGTGAGCTCGTCCGCGCCCTCCTCGCCGTAGATCTTGGCCATCTCGACCGGGTCGCCCGCGTCGCGCAGATTCTGGAAGTTGACGCCCTTGACGACCCGGCCGTTGTCCACGTCCAGGCAGGGGATGACTCGGACCGCCAGGGTCATGACTGTCGTGCTCCTCGGAATGCTTCCAGTTCGACTTCCACCAGGACGCGCGAGTCGACGAAGCCGGACACCACGACCAGCGTCGCGACGGGGCGCACGGCGTCGAAGAGCTCCTTGTGGGCGCGGCCCACCGCGTCCACGTCACGGGCGTGGGTGAGGTACATACGGGTGCGGATCACCGATTCGACGCCGAGGTCGAACTTCCTCAGCGCGTCCAGCGCATGGCCGAAGGCCGCGAGCGTCTGCTCGTACGGATCCCCCTCGCCCTCCAGGACGCCGCGCTCCGCGAGCGGCATCGTCCCGGCGACGAGCACCAGGTCACCGGCCTCGACGGCGCGGGCGAACCCGATGGTCTGTTCCCAGGGACTCTCGGTCTGGACCCGTCGCCCGAACTCGGGTGAGGTCATACGGCCACCGCCTCCAACGCCTCTTCCAAGGTGAATGCCTTGGCGTAGAGCGCCTTGCCCACGATGGCGCCCTCGACACCTTCCGGTACCAGGGTCGCAAGGGCACGCAGGTCGTCAAGCGAGGAAACGCCGCCGGAGGCGACGACGGGGCGGTCGGTCGCGGCGCAGACATTGCGCAGCAGCTCCAGGTTGGGGCCCTGGAGGGTGCCGTCCTTGGCGATGTCGGTGACGACGTAGCGGGCGCAGCCCTCGGAGTCGAGGCGGGCCAGCGTCTCGTACAGATCGCCGCCGTCCCGGGTCCAGCCGCGGCCGCGCAGCGTGGTGCCGCGCACATCGAGGCCCACGGCGATGAGGTCGCCGTGCTCGGCGATGACCTTGGCGACCCACTCGGGGGACTCCAGGGCGGCCGTGCCGAGGTTCACCCGGGTGCAGCCGGTGGCCAGGGCGGCGGCCAGCGAGGCGTCGTCCCGGATCCCGCCGGACAGCTCGACCTTGAGGTCCATGGCACGGGCCACCTCGGCGATCTGCGCGCGGTTGTCCCCGGTGCCGAAGGCGGCGTCGAGGTCCACCAGATGCAGCCACTCGGCGCCCGCCCGCTGCCAGGCCAGGGCGGCCTCCATCGGGTCACCGTACGACGTCTCGGAGCCGGACTCGCCGTGGACGAGGCGGACGGCCTGGCCGTCGCGGACATCGACGGCGGGGAGGAGTTCGAGGCGGTTCGTGCGCATGCGGACAACCTTCGGTGAGAGGGTGCGGGCCTTGAGAGCTGGCGCGGGGGCCGGTCAGAGCGTGTCGAGCCAGTTGCGGAGCAGCCGCGCCCCAACGTCGCCCGACTTCTCGGGGTGGAACTGGGTGGCCCACAGCGGGCCGTTCTCGACGGCGGCGACGAACGGCTCGCCATGGATGGACCAGGTGACCCTGGGAGCGGTGAGATGCGGGTTGGTGACCTCGAGCTCCCAGGTGCGGACCGCGTAGGAGTGGACGAAGTAGTACCGCTCGCCCTCGTCCAGGCCCGCGAAGAGCTGGGAGTCCCCGGGTGCCTTGACCGTATTCCACCCCATGTGGGGGACGATGGGGGCGCGCAGCGGCTCGACCGTGCCGGGCCACTCGTCCAGGCCCTCGGCCTCGACGCCGTGCTCGATACCGCGCCCGAAGAGGATCTGCATGCCGACGCAGATGCCCATGACCGGGCGGCCGCCGGACAGCCGACGCCCCACGATCCAGTCGCCGCGCGCCGCGCGCAGCCCCTTCATACAGGCGGCGAAGGCACCGACACCGGGGACGAGCAGACCGTCGGCGGCCATGGCCTTGTCGTAGTCACGGGTGATCTCGACCTGCGCGCCGACATGGGCGAGGGCCCGCTCGGCGGACCGGACGTTGCCGAATCCGTAGTCGAGGACAACGACGCTCTTGTTGCTCAATTCCATACCTCGAGCCGCAGGACGCCGGCGAGCAGCGCCATCGTGGCGCCGATCCCGAGCAGCGTGATGATGCTCTTGGACATGCCCTGCTTGACGAAGGAGATGACCCCGCCGAGCAGAAACAGTCCCACGAGGATGAACACGGTCGACAGGCCGTTCACGAAGCTACCTCGTTCACTTCTCCGCCCGCACGGCGAAAGCGCGGGTCGAATGTCGTCTGCGGCCCGGCGGCCGCGCGCGCGACGCTCACAGGGCTACCTCGTTCACTTCTCCGCCCGCACGGCGAAAGCGCGGGTCGAATGTCGTCTGCGGCCCGGCGGCCGCGCGTGCGACGCTCACAGTTACAGGGCGCCCTTCGTGGAGGGGAGGATCCCGGCGGCGCGGGGGTCGCGCTCACTGGCGTAGCGCAGGGCCCGCGCCAGGGCCTTGAACTGGCACTCCACGATGTGGTGGGCGTTGCGCCCGTAGGGCACGTGGACATGCAGGGCGATCTGCGCCTGGGCCACGAAGGACTCCAGGATGTGCCGGGTCATCGTGGTGTCGTAGGTGCCGATCATCGGCGCGATGTTCTCCGGCTCGGTGTGCACCAGGTACGGGCGGCCGGAGAGGTCGACCGTCACCTGGGCCAGCGACTCGTCCAGCGGCACCGTGCAGTTGCCGAAGCGGTAGATGCCCACCTTGTCGCCGAGCGCCTGCTTGAAGGCGGCGCCCAGCGCGAGGGCGGTGTCCTCGATGGTGTGGTGGGTGTCGATGTGCAGGTCGCCCTCGGTCTTGACCGTGAGGTCGAAGAGGCCGTGGCGGCCGAGCTGGTCGAGCATGTGGTCGTAGAAGCCGACCCCGGTCGACACATCGACCTGGCCGGTGCCGTCGAGGTCGATCTCGACGACGACCGAGGTCTCCTTGGTCGTGCGCTCCACACGTCCCACGCGGGTCATGCGCTCTTCTCCTTCATCAGCTCGCGTACCGCGTCGAGGAACGCGTCGTTCTCGGCCGGGGTCCCCGCGGTCACCCGCAGCCATCCCGGTACACCGTTGTCCCGGACCAGGACGCCCCGGTCCAGCAGGCCCTGCCACGCCGCGTGGGCGTCCTCGAAGCGGCCGAACTGGACGAAGTTGGCGTCGGAGTCGGTCACCTGGCAGCCGATGGTGCGCAGCTCGCTCACCAGCCGGTCGCGCTCGGCCTTGAGCGCCTCGACGTACCCCAGCAGCGTATCGGTGTGCTCGAGGGCGGCCAGCGCGGTGGCCTGGGTGATGGCGGACAGGTGGTACGGCAGGCGGACCAGCTGGACGGCGTCGACGACCGCCGGGTCGGCGGCGAGGTAGCCGAGCCGCAGCCCGGCCGCGCCGAACGCCTTGGACATGGTCCGCGAGAGCACCAGCCGCGGCCGCCCCTCGATCAGCGGCAGCAGCGACGGACGGTGGCTGAACTCCCCGTACGCCTCGTCCACGACGACGAGCGCCCCGGCGGCGTCCGCCCTGGCGTCCTGTGCCGCGTCGTGCAGCGCCAGCACCGTCTCGGCGCCGACCGCCGTCCCCGTCGGATTGTTGGGCGAGGTGATGAAGACGACATCGGGGCGCTGCTCGGCGATGGCCTTACGGGCGGCATCGACATCGATGGTGAAATCGGCGTTCCGGGGACCGGAAATCCAGCCGGTGCCGGTGCCACGGGAGATCAGCGCGTGCATCGAGTACGAGGGCTCGAAGCCGATCGCGGTGCGCCCCGGGCCGCCGAAGGTCTGCAGCAGCTGCTGGAGCACCTCGTTGGACCCGTTGGCCGCCCAGACCTGGGCGACGCCGACCTCGAGACCGGCCGTACGGCTGAGGTAGCGGGCCAGCCCGGTGCGCAGCTCCACCGCGTCCCGGTCCGGGTAGCGGTTGAGGTTCCGGGCCGCCTCGGCGACCCGCTCGGCGATCCGGGCGACCAGCGGCTCGGGCAGCGGATAGGGGTTCTCGTTGGTGTTCAGCCGTACGGGCACATCCAGCTGCGGAGCGCCGTACGGGGATTTGCCACGGAGCTCGTCCCGGATCGGGAGATCGTCAATGCCGGTCACTTGCTCGGTGGCACCTTCCAGTCGAACCTTGCCTTCACCGCGGCGCCGTGGGCGGGCAGATCCTCCGCCTCGGCCAGCGTCACCACATGGCCGGCGATCTCGGCCAGCGCGTCCCGGGTGTAGTCCACCACATGGATGCCGCGCAGGAACGACTGCACGGACAGTCCCGAGGAGTGACAGGCGCAACCGCCGGTGGGCAGCACATGGTTGGAGCCCGCCGCGTAGTCGCCGAGCGACACCGGGGCGTAGGCCCCGACGAAGATCGCCCCGGCGTTGCGCACCCGGGCCGCGACGGCCGCCGCGTCCTCGGTCTGGATCTCCAGGTGCTCGGCCGCGTACGCGTCCACGACGGCCAGGCCCTGCTCCAGACCGTCGACCAGCACGATGCCGGACTGCCGCCCGGCCAGCGCCGGACCGATCCGGTCCGCGACGTGCTTGGTGGCCCCCACCTGGACCTCGAGCTCCTTCTCGACCGCGGCCGCCAGCTCCTCGGAGTCGGTGACCAGCACGGACGCGGCCAGCGGATCGTGCTCGGCCTGGCTGATCAGGTCCGCGGCGACATGCACCGGGTCGGCGGTGGCGTCGGCGAGGACGGCGATCTCGGTGGGCCCGGCCTCGGCGTCGATGCCGATCCGGCCCTTGAGCAGCCGCTTGGCCGCGGCGACCCAGATATTGCCCGGCCCGGTCACCATCGAGACCGGACGGCAGTCCTCGGTGCCGTAGGCGAACATGGCGACCGCCTGGGCGCCGCCCGCCGCGTACACCTCGTCCACGCCCAGCAGCGCGCACGCCGCGAGGATCGTGGGGTGCGGCAGCCCGCCGAAGTCCGCCTGCGGCGGGGAGGCGACGGCCATCGAGACGACCCCGGCCTCCTGCGCGGGCACCACGTTCATCACCACGGACGAGGGGTAGACCGAGCGCCCGCCCGGTACGTACAGCCCGACGCGCTCGACCGGCACCCAGCGCTCGGTGACCGTGCCGCCCGGCACCACCTGGGTGGTGTGGTCGGTGCGCCGCTGGTCGCGGTGGACCAGCCGGGCCCGCCGGATGGACTCCTCCAGGGCGGCCCGCACGGCCGGGTCCAGCTCGGCGAGGGCGCTCTCCAGCGCCTCCGCGGGGACCCGCACCCGCTCTATGGTCACGCCGTCGAACCGCTGGGCGTAGTCGATCAGCGCGGCGGTTCCGCGATGGCGCACGTCGTCGCAGATGGGCCGCACCTTCTCCAGGGCGGCCTCGACGTCGAGCTCGGCACGGGGCAGCAGGTCGCGGTCGATCCCGCCTTCAGGGAAGGCGGCGCCGCGCAGATCGATACGGGAGATCACGCGATCAATTGTCTCAGACCCGCCACGAGGCCCCTCCCCCCGTATCAGTCAGTGATACGGACCCCCTAAGTTGACCCTGACCGTTGGCGTTCAACCGGTTACTCAGCGGGAATGTGCTCCGTACGGGGACACGGAGAATCAGGAGGGGACACGGCTGTGACCGAGCCGCACGATGGCGATCCACCCCCGGGCCTCGATCTGACCACCGCCGAATGGGGCATGTGGCAGGCGTTCCGCAATGGCAGCACCCATGATCTGCGCACCTCCCACCCCCAGCGGAACGACCCCTCCGGCCCGTACGCCTGGGGCCCGGAGCGCAGTGTCCGCGCGCGTGTCGTGGCCCTCCTGCTGCTGGACGGGCCGCCCGCGCAGCCGGGCCGGGTCTCGGCGCTCAAGCTCAACGGGGTGCACATCACCGGCACGCTCGATCTGGCCGGCGGACACATCGAGCCCTATGTGGAGCTCAAGAACTGCCGCTTCGAGCGGGAGGTGCTGGTCCCCGAGGCGCAGTTCACCACCCTGCGCCTGGTGGGCTGCTCCCTCCCCCGGCTGGAGGCGGCCCGGCTGCGCACCGAGGGCGATCTGCATCTGCCGCGCTGTGTGGTCGAGCACGGCATCCGGCTCACCGACGCCCATATCGGCACCGATTTACTGCTCAACCAGCTCATTGTGCGCCGTGACCGCCGGGGCATGTCGATCAGCGCCGACGGGCTGACCGTCGCCCAGGACTTCCAGGCCGACATGATCGAGTCGTACGGCGAGCTGAGCCTGCGCGGGGCGCAGATCGGCGTGTCGCTCAGCCTGCGCGGCAGCCGGCTGCGCAACCCTTACGGCCGCCGCGCGCTGAACGCGCCGCAGCTGACCGTGGAGCGCAGCCTGTACCTCACCGCGGGCGGAGTGAGCACGTACTCCAGCGGCTCCACCCCGCCGTACGGCACCGCCTCCACCCCCACCCGCGGCACCCGGATCCAGCGCTTCGAGTGCGAGGGCGGGATCCGGCTGGACGACGGGCGGATCGGCGACGCGATCGACCTCGATCAGGCCCGCTTCATCATGGAGAACGACCAGGAGCTGTCGCTGCGCCGGGTCCAGACGCCCGAACTGCGCTTCCTCGGGGAGCGGCCGCAGCGCGGACGGGTGATCCTCTCCGGCGCCCGGGTGGTCAACCTTGTCGACAAGTCGGTGAGCTGGCCGAGCCCCGGCGGGCTGACCATGGCCGGGTTCAGCTATGAGTGCCTGATCCCGCGCGGCCACTTCCCGCTGGCCCGGCGGCTGGAGTGGGTGGCCGCCGCCACGCCCGAGTACGCGCCCGAGCCGTACGAGATGCTGGCCAACACGATGCGGGCCAGCGGCGAGGACGCCGACGCGCGCGAGGTGCAGCTCGCCAAGCAGCGGCGCCGCCGGGAGACGCTGCCGCTCGCCGGGAAGGTGTGGGGCTATCTCCAGGACTGGACGGTGGCCTACGGCTACCGTCCGGGCCGGGCGGCGGTGTGGATGGCGGTGCTGTGGGCGGTCGGCTCGGTGTTCTTCGCCCACAACCGGCCGGAGGCGCTGAAGCCCGATGAATCGCCGAACTGGAACGCCTCGCTGTACACGCTCGATCTGCTGATCCCGGTCATCGATCTGGGCATGGACGGCTACTGGAAACCCGAGGGCGCCGTCCAATGGGCCTCCATCATCATGATCCTTCTGGGCTGGGTGCTGGCCACCGCGGTCGCCGCCGGCGCGTCCCGACTGCTGCGGCGCCAGTGACCGCTGCTCCGGCGCCGGTGAAAGGGAACGCGCGGGGCCATTAGGCTTACGCCCCGTGACCTCCGCGCGCCTTCCGCTCTTCCCGCTGAACACGGTGCTGTTCCCGGGGCTCGTCATGCCCCTGAACGTCTTCGAGCAGCGGTATCGCTCCCTGATGCGCGATCTGTCGGCGCTCCCCGAGGACGCGCCGCGCCGGTTCGGGGTGATCACGATCAGGGACGGCCATGAGGTCGCCCCGAGCGCGATCGGCCTCCCGGACTCCCTCAAGACGCCGGACCCCGGCCCCACGGCCGGGTTCGGCCCGGACCCCGCCAAGTCCTTCTACTCCGTGGGGTGCGTGGCGGACGCGGCCACCATCCGGGAGCAGGAGGACGGCACCTTCGAGGTGCTGGCCACCGGCACCACCCGCTTCGAGCTGGTCTCCGTGGACTCCTCCGGCCCATATCTGACGGCCGAGGTCAAGGAGCTGGAGGAGGAACAGGGCGAGGGCGCCGGGGCGCTGGCCTCGGGGGTGGTACGGGCCTTCCGCATGTACCAGAAGCGGCTCGCGGGCGCCCGGGAGCGGACCCTGGCGGCCGAGCAGGACCTGCCGGGCGAGCCGTCCGTCCTCTCGTACCTGGTGGCGGCCGCGGCCGTGCTCGACACGCCCGCGAAGCAGCGGCTGCTGCAGGCCCCGGACACCGCGAGCCGGCTGGCCGACGAGCTGAAACTCCTTCGCGCCGAGAGCGCGGTCATCGGTAAGCTCCCGTCGCTCCCTGCCGTCGATCTGACCCGCGGTCCCACCAGCCCCAACTGACGCGGACGAACATGCCGAAGAAGACCAAGAAGAACTCGGCGGGCACCCCCGCCACCACCGCCCTGACCGCCGCGGGCACGGACTTCACCGTGCACTCCTATGAGCACGACCCGGCGGCCCCGTCCTACGGCGAGGAGGCCGCCCAGGCGCTCGGCGTCGAACCGGAACGGGTCTTCAAGACCCTCGTCGCGAGCGTCGATGACCGCCTTACGGTCGCCATCGTGCCCGTCTCGGCCACGCTCGACCTCAAGGCGCTCGCCTCGGCGGTCGGCGGCAAGCGCGCCACGATGGCGGACCCGGCGGTGGCCGAGCGCACCACGGGCTATGTACGGGGCGGCATCTCCCCACTCGGCCAGCGCAAGCGCCTCCCGACGGCCCTGGACGCGTCGGCCGACGGCTACGAGACGATCTGTGTCTCGGCGGGCCGCCGCGGGCTGGAGGTCGAACTGTCACCCAAGGACCTGGCGTCACTGACGGCCGCGGTGGTGGCACCGATCGCCCGCTCGTAGCTCTCACGGCGGGCCGGCTCATGGCTCGCGCGCCAGGTGCGGGCCCGCACCACGTGCCCGTCGCGGATCTCCACGTCGTACCCGGCGGCGGGACCGAGCGGTCCCCGGACGGCGAGCGCGTCCCCGTCCAGCCGGCCGCTCTGCCGGATCCACTCCAGCCGGACCAGGGTGTCGGCGGCCAGGGCGCAGGGGTCCGGACCGGTCGGCGGTGGCCACAGGGCGGGCGCGGGACGGGCCCAGGCGTCCGCCACGCCCTCCACCCGCTCCAGATAGCGGCGGGGAGACCAGCGGGGCGAGGCGAGCGCGGCGATGACGGCGCGGGCCGTGGCCCCGGAGTCCACCACCGCCACTGCCCCGGGCGCCTCCAACGCGGCGTCGGCGCGGCGGGCCCCACCCGGGGCGACGCGCAGCACCACGCCCCGGCGCCGGTCCTCCTCCCCGGGCACGGACAGCGGCCCGGACGGCCGCGCGCGGTCCGGAGATGCCGGTTCCGCTCCGGGGGCCCAGTGCCGTACGGCAGCCACCAGGGCGACCAGCCCCGTACAGGCTCTGGTCGCTCCGGTGGGTCCGGTCACCAGCCAGCCGCCGCTCCCGACCACCACCCGCACTCCGGGCCGGTCCACCGCGCCGACCGCGGCGGCCACCGCCCGGCGGGCGGCGACCCCGCTGACCCAGGGCCGCGCCCAGTCGAACGCGCCCCGCTCACCGCAGGCCCCGCACATCCCGCCACCTTCCTTCTTCTGCCGTTCCCGCTTCTGTCGCCCCGAGCCGTACACGTCCGGGCCCGGCCCGCCGAGTCCCCGGTCCGCGCCCGACGCGGGGAGGACAGGGCCGCGGCCGACGCCGACGCGGCTACGGCATCACATCGCCGCTGTTGGGGCCGAGGGTCTGGCCGACGTACAGATTGCCGCCGGGGTCGCTGGCGAGCAGCACGGCGGTCGGAGCGACCTCCTCGGGCCGGCCGAACCGCCCCAGTGGCAGTTCGGCCTGTTTGGCCGCCTTCCACTCCGGGGTGATCCCGGCGACCAGCGGGGTGTCGATCGGCCCCGGCGCGATGGCGTTCACCAGGACGCCCCGCTCCGCGACCTCCAGGGCCAGCGACTTGGTCAGCCCGATGACCCCGGCCTTGGCGGCCGCGTAGTGGGACAGCGACCGGCCACCCTTGATGCCGAGCTGCGAGGCGATGTTGATGACCCTTCCCCAGCCCCGTTCCGCCATCTGGGGGACCGCGTAGCGGCAGCAGAGGAAGACGCCTGTCAGATCGACCGCGAGGGTCTCGGACCACATCCGCGGGTCCATCTCCATCAGCGGCGCCTCCGTGAGGATGCCCGCGGCGTTGACGAGGATGTCGATCCCGCCGAACTCCTCGACCGCGGCCGACATCACCGCCTCCACGGCGGCCGGATCGCTCACGTCCACCGCCGTGTGCCCCGCGGCGCCGGTCCGCTCGGCCACGGCCCTCGCCCGCTCCCCGTCGCGGTCGGCCACCACCACCCGGGCCCCTTCGGCCGCGTAGGCCTCGACGACAGCGCGGCCGATCCCGCTGGCCCCGCCGGTGATGAACGCGGTCCGTCCGTCCAGCGCACCCATCAGCACTCCCTCCTCATGCCGGCATCCTCACGGTGAGGCCGCCGTCGACGACCAGGCTCTGACCGGTGATGTACGAGGCGCCGTCCGAGGTCAGATAGGCGATCGCGGACGCGATCTCCCCGGGCCTCCCGACCCGCCCCCAGGGGATGTCCCCGGCGGCACGGGAGAGCCCCTCGGGACCGAGCGAGTTGACGGGGTCGGAGGACTGGGGGGTTTCGATGAGCCCCGGAATGACGGAGTTGACGCGGATGCCCCGCGGGGCGAGTTCGACCGCGAGACTGCGGCACAGCCCGAGCACGCCGGCCTTCGCGGCGGCGTAGTGGGCATGGTCGTCCCAGCCGTAGACCCCGCCCGCGATGGAGGACACCGCCACCATCGCGCCCGGTCCGTCCATCCGCCGCGCGGCGGAGCGCAGGGTGCGCAGCACCCCGGTGAGGTCGACGGAGAGCATGTCGTCCCAGGCGTCGTCGGTGAGCTGATCGAGCGGTGCCCGGCGCAGCACCCCGGCGTTGGCCACGGCGATGTCCAGGCGGCCGAAGGCCGTAAGGGCGTGTTCGGCGAACGCCTCGACCTGAGCGGGGTCGCGCACATCGACCTCGCACCGCGTGCACTCCCCGCCCGCCGCCTTCACCAGGCGCTCGGTCTCGGTGGGGTCGTGGGGGTCGCCGGGGTAGCTGCCGATGACGGTGCGCACCCCATGGCGGGCGTACTCCACGGCGAGCGCGCGGCCGATGCCGCTGGCCGCCCCGGTGATGACGGCGACGCGCCGGTCCGTGGGATGGTCGGTCCTTGCCACTGTGGTTTTCTCCCGATGGTTTCAGGCTTCGACGGTGTCGACGCGCCGGGCGGCGAACATCACGAAGCCGGACAGAAAGGTGCCGACCGCCCCGACGAGCAGCGCGGTGCGATCCCAGTGGGCGCCGGAGGCGAGCATCGCGGTGGCGATCGCCCCGGCGGCGATGGCCCCTGGCTGGCTGAACGCGTTGATGAACGAGGTGCCGGTGGCCCGGCAGCGGGTGTCGTAGCACTCGCCCATGTAGAAGAGCATCGCGGCGTACGGGCCGACCAGGAAGAACATCCCCAGGGAGTAGAGCACCACCACGGCGACGGTGCCGTGGGCGACGGTCAGCATGAGGGCGAAGAGCACGCCCGAGAGGATCCAGCCGCAGGCGATCACATTCCGGCGTCCGAAGCGGTCACCGGCCCAGCCGTGGAAGAGATATCCGGCGAAGGCCACGGCGTTGATGATGATGAAGAGCACCAGGGAGTTGGCGAAGCTGACGCCCTTGGCCTTGGTGAGCACCGTGGTGCCCAGGACGCTGAAGGTCTGGATGCCGAACCAGTTGACCAGCCAGGCGAAGCTGAGCACCAGGGTGTTGCGCCGGGCGCTGCCGCGGAAGATCTCCAGCAGCGGTGCGGAGGGCGTCTCGTCCACGCCGTACTCCGCGGCGACCCGCCGTGCCTCGCCCGTCTTGCCCTCCCGGTGCAGCCGACGCAGCCGCTGCTGGAGCTCGAACTGCGGGGTCTCCGGCAGTCCCCGGCGCAGCAGGGCGATGACGATGGCCGGGAAAGTGGCCAGCAGGAAGCAGCCACGCCAGCCGACGAGCGGCAGGAACACGGCGACGAACGCCGCGGCCACGAGCGTGCCGGTCGGCCAGCCGGCCTGCACCAGGCTGTAGACGAAGCCGCGGCGCTTCTTGATCGCCTCGTCCTCGGTGACGGCGTAGATCTCGTTGAGGTAGGTGGTGTTGACGGACTGTTCGGACAGCCCGATGCCGCCCAGGGAGCGGACACCGACCAGATACCCGGCGTTCACGGTTCCGGCCGAGGCGGCCGACGCCAGAGCGGTGCCCGAGACCGTGAGGATCATGCCCTTACGGCGGCCGAGCCGGTCGACGAGCGGGCCGACCCCGAGGACCACGATGGCCGTTCCGGCGGAGATCAGGGTGGAGACGAACGCCGCTCGTTCCTCGCTCCAGCCGAAGCGGTCGGAGATCTCCGGCAGCAGGGTGCCGAAGAGGATGTAGTCGTAGACGGCGAAGACCCATGCGAAGAACGCGATGGCCGTCGCCTTACGGGTGGGACGCACCCCGATGCGCGGCAGTCTGCGGGTGGGCGCGGTGGGGTCGGAGGAGACTGTGGTCATGGCGGGTGCCCCTTGTCGGAAGCGGGGGATCGCCGCGCCGTCGCGGCGAGGGGAACGGAGATGCTTCGGCCGGGGGTGGGGCCGGGGCCCGGCGGCATGAAGCCTGTCGCCCGGGAAAGGGCCGCGCCACGCACGGGATGACCGCGCTGGGGGCGGGACGGAGAACGGGTTGATCAGGCGCGGGGGAAACGAGCCTTGAAGTCGGTGGCGATGTCGTCGAAGGTCGACCAGCGCACGCCCTCGTGGCCGCCGATGTATTCGATGAGCCGCTCCAGCATCAGCAGCGTCTGGGGCCTGCCGGAGACATCGGGGTGGATCGTCATGGTGAAGGCCGCGTAGTCCATCTCCCGGTACACCCAGTCGAACTGGTCGCGCCAGGTCTGCTCCAGTTCGCGCGGGGAGACGAAACCGTGGCTGTTGGCGCTGGCCTTGACGAACATCATGGGCGGCAGATCGTCGAGGTACCAGTTGGCTGGGATCTCGACCAGTCCGGTCTCCTGACCGCGCACCAGCGGTTTCATCCACTCCTCGGCCGGGCGCGAGTAGTCGATCTTCGTCCAGCTGTCGCCCACCCGGACGTAATAGGGCGTGAAGTCGTTGTGCATCAGCGAGTGGTCGTAGGTGATACCGCGC
Source organism: Streptomyces sp. NPDC059455 (assembly GCF_042750115.1). Classification (NCBI taxonomy): domain Bacteria; kingdom Bacillati; phylum Actinomycetota; class Actinomycetes; order Kitasatosporales; family Streptomycetaceae; genus Streptomyces; species Streptomyces sp. NPDC059455. The sequence goes on along the minus strand of NZ_JBHYVB010000187.1, from coordinate 1,141 downwards.
TCGATCAGCAGCTCGTTGGTCACCGGCGAGAACTCCCACCAGGGGGCGACATAGCCGGTCGGGCGGCGCCCGGAGACCTTCTCGATCAGATCGATGCTGCGGTCCAGGATGGCGCTCTCCTGGGCCCGGGTCATCGCGATCGGGTTCTCGTGCGAGTAGCCGTGGGCGCCGACCTCATGGCCCGCGCCGACCACCTGACGGGTCTGATCGGGGAAGGTCTCCAGGGAGTGGCCGGGGATGAACCAGGTGGTGCGCAGCTCCTTCCGCTCGAACAGCCGGAGCAGCCGTGGCACCCCGACCTCCCCGGCGAACAGCCCGCGGGAGATGTCACAGGGCGAGTCCTCGCCGCCGTAGGAGCCCAGCCAGCCGGCCACCGCGTCCACATCGACGCCGAACGCCACGAAGATCTCTTTAGCCATGGGTGTTCCTCTCCAATGAATCCAGTGAATGCAGTGAATCCAGCGAATCGTTGAATTCGGCCCGCACCCGCTCCGGATCGCCGTAGGCGCCGAGCAGGGCGATGAGCAGGACCCGCGCCTGGGAGGGGCGCAGGGTTCCGGTGGGGACGGCCCCGGCCCGCACCAGATCCGCGCCGCCGCCGTTTCCGTAGAGCGCGGCCACGGGGCCCGCGTGCACTCGGGTGGACAGGGCGACGACGACGCCGGACGCGGTGAGCCGGGCGACCTCCGCGGCGACCTCCGGGTTGGCGTTGCCCGCCCCGGTGGCTTCGAGCACCACCCCGCGGGCGCCCGCGTCGGCCACCGCGCGCAGCGCCCGGATATCGCATCCGGGGTAGCAGGCCACGATGTCGACGCGGATCCCATCGGGACGGAAGGCGCCGAGGTCCAGCGGCTTGGGGCGCACCGGCACCGCCGAGATCCGCACCTCGCCGTCGCCGACCCGCCCCAGCGGGCCGCCGTCGGGTGCCGCGAACGCGGCGGGCGCCGTGGTGTGCGCCTTACGGGTGCCACGGGCGGGGTAGACCTGGCCGTCGAAACAGACCAGCACCCCCAGGTCGCGGGCGGCGATGGGGGGGGCCGCCCCCCGCCCGGGCCCCCCCAAGGGGGGGGCCGGGCCCCCCCGGGGCGGGCCCCGCCGCCGCGGCCCCCCGGGCACCACCCCGCCCCCCGGGCCCGGCGAA
>NZ_JBHYVB010000186.1:0-22561 GCF_042750115.1 Streptomyces sp. NPDC059455 | reverse complement strand
CGTCGTGCGCCCGGCCGACGACATCCTCGCCGAGATCCGAGCCGCCCGCCCCGCCCACGAAGAAGCACTCCGCCAGTTCAACGACACGCACAACCCCAGCCACCACAAGGAGACCAGCCGATGACCGACCTCTACCACCACGGCACCGGCAACGTCCTCACCGAACGCCACGACAACGGCGTCCTCCAGATCACGATCAATCGACCCGACCGGTACAACTCGCTCACCCTGCCGATGTTCGAGGAGATGAACCAGATCTGGGCCGACGTCGAGCGCGACGACCAGACCCGGGTCGTCGTCATCACCGGGGCCGGCAAAGCCTTCTGTACCGGGATGGACGTCGCTCAGCCCGATCCCACGCCCCAGGACGCGCTCGCGATGCTGGAGACCGAACGCAAGCGGGTCGCGACGATGTTGCGCATCGAGAAGCCGATCATCTCCGCGATCAACGGCCCCGCGGTCGGCTACGGGCTGTCGACCGCGCTTCTCGCCGACATCAGCATCGCCGCGGACGACGCGGTGCTGATCGAGGGCCATACCAAGGTCGGTGTGACCGCCGGCGACCACGCCGCGCTCATCTGGCCGTTGCTTGTCGGCATGGCCAAGACAAAGTACTACGTGCTCACCTCCGAGAAGCTGACGGGCGCCGAGGCCGAGCGGATCGGGCTCGTGAGCCTGTCCGTTCCCCGCGAGCAGGTGCTGCCCCGCGCCCTCGAGGTCGCGTCCCAGCTGGCCCGCGGTTCCCAGCAGGCGCTCCGTTTCACCAAGCGTGCGCTCAATGCCTGGCTCACCAACGCGGTGCCTCAGCACGAGCTGTCCTCGGCACTCGAGATCCTCGACTTCGCCGGTGCCGACTACGCCGAAGCACGCCAGGCTTTCCGGGAGAAGCGCCCCGTGGACTTCCCCTCCGCTCGCACCGCCGGCGGACCGGCGAACTGAGGGAAGGCGAGCATGAGCATTGCCTCGCACAACACAGCGCCCAGCGCTGTGCACGGGTCCGACGAAGTGGACGGCGTGGTTGTACTCACCCTGAACCACCCGCCGGCGAACGCGCTCAGCAATTCGCTCGTCAGCGAGCTGACAACGACCCTGGAAACCCTCGCCGGCGGACCCCGCACCCCCGCGGTGGTCTTGACGGGAGCTGGTGAGCGCTTCTTCTGCGCGGGTGGCGACATCAAGGAAGCCATCGGCTTCGGCGCCGATTCGATGGTCGAACGGATGGCGTCGTTTCACGCGCTGCTCTGCGCACTGGAGGACTTTCCCCGGCCGCTGGTGTGTGCGGTCAACGGCTGGTGCGTCGGTGGCGGCATCGAAATGGCCCTGTTCGCCGACAAGGTGTACGCGTCGACTGAGGCGCGTTTCGTCTTCCCCGAGATCAACCACGGGATGCTGCCGGCCGTGAAGGGGATCACTCGAGTGCGCGGGGTCCTGGGCGACCGCGCGGCCCGGCGCCTCCTGCTGGGCGGAGAGCCCGTCGACGCGTTCGACGCGGAGCGGATGGGCATCGTCGACCAGGTGGTCGAGCAGGGCGACCTGCTCGCGATCGCGATGGCGGACGCGCGGGCGGCAGCGGCGAAACCACCTGCCGTGTTCGCGGCGCTGAAACGGGCCCTGCACTCAGGAACTTCCCGTTGGCCGGTCGAAGAGCAGCTCCGCGTCACGGTCGCCGACGCGCGCACGGTCTTCGACGACCCTGCCGCCCGAGCCGCCCGCGAGGGATTTCATGGTTGATCGATTTCAAGGGCTGGACCCGGACGCCTTCCGTTCGGCGTTGGCCCGCTTCCCCTCAGGCGTGACGATCGTGACGACGCGAAGCGCGTCAGGCATGCCGCACGGGTTCACCGCGAGTTCCTTCGCGGCGCTGTCGCTCGATCCGCCGCTCGTCCTGGTGTGCCTGGACCGAGGAGCGGACTGCTCCCCCGTCTTCATGGCGGCCGAGCGGTTCATCGTCAACATCGTGACTCCCGCGCACGCCGAGTTGGCGATCAAGTTCGCGACAAAAGGTGAAAACAAGTTCGCGTACGGGGCCTTCGAATTCGATGAGAGTGGTCACCCGCTACTGCCCGATGCGGCGGAAGTCATCCGTTGCGAACTGGAGCACGTCGTACCCGGCGGGGATCATGTGATCCTCATCGGCCGTGTAGACGACGCGCGGACAGGTAGTGGCAAGCCGGTGACGTGGTACCGAGGTGGCTTCCTGCACCTCGGGGAGAGTGCCGCATGAATCTCATCGGGCCCGGGCTTGTCGGCTCTGGAAGAGAGGCCGTGTCATGGATCTGACCAGTTTCGAGCCAACCCGGACGCTACCGGGGCTGCTGCTCGATCGCGCGAACAGGGAACCCGACGCCGTCGCGCTGCGCTACTGGCGTGACGGGGTTATGCAGACGATCACGTGGCGGACGTACCGGGATCGCGTGCAAGATCTCGCGCTCGGCCTCATCGCGCAAGGTGTGCGGCACGGCGATCGCGTCGCGGTGATGAGCAGCGCACGCCCGGAGTGGGTGTTCGCCGCGCTGGCCGTGCAGAGTCTCGGCGGCGTCGTGATCGGCGTCTATCCGACCAACTCACCTGCCGAGATCGAGCAACTCCTCGTACACAGCGAGGCCGTCGCCTTCATCGGCGAGACGACGACGGAGCTCAGCAAGGTGGCGAAGGTCGCCGCACACACGCCGAAGCTGCGGCTCGTGGTCGGAATCGACGCCACTCCGCCGGAGCTACCCGAGGTGATCAGAGGGACACCGTGGGAAGCGCTGTGCGAAGAAGGAACACAGTACGCCGACGACAGCGCCGATCCTCTGTCCGAGCTGGTCGCCGGCGGCTCCCTCGACGATGCCGCCGTGCTGTTCTACACGTCGGGATCCACGGGAGCTCCGAAAGGCGTCACCCACTCGCACCGCACGCTTCAGCACTCGGTTCAGACCTTCGTCGGCCTCTACCCGCAGCTCCTCCGCCACGAGCACCATGCCGTGGGCTTCCTGCCGTTGGCCCACGTGGCGCCGGCGTTGGTGTCGGTGTTCGCGCCGCTGCTCTCACGGCTGGTGGTCACATACTGCCGCATTGGTGACTACGAAGATGTGTTGCGTTCGGTGCGGCCGACGGCAGTGCTCTGGCCGCCGCGGTTCTACGAGAAGATCGCCGGCGAACTGATCGCACGGACGGAGGTCTGGCCGCGACTTCGTCGCTACGCCTATGGCGCCGCCATGTGGGTCGGCCGCAGAGTAGCCGAACGCCGTTGGTCCCATCGCCGGCCCTCGGTACCGCTGCGGATCGCGTACGCTGCCGCACTTCGTTGGGTGTTCTTGCCACTGCGGGCGACCGTCGGAATGGATCGCATCCGGGTTGCCTACACCGCGTCTGCCGCGATGCCCGAAAGCGTCATCGCGATTTGGCAGATCTGGGGGCTCGATCTTCGTGAGAACTACGGTCTCACCGAGACCGCCGGGTGTCCCATAGCTCATTTCAACCATCCGTTCCCCCGTCCGGGCTTCATCGGCAGGAAATTCCCGGACCCACGGTTCCAGGTGAAAGTCGCGGACGATGGCGAAATGCTGCTCCGCGCGCCGTTGCTCTTCGACGGATACTGGCGCAACCCGGCGGAGACCGAGGCTGCTTACCAGGATGGTTGGTTCCGCACCGGTGACCTGATAGAGCGCACACCCCACGGCGACATCCGGCTCATCGGCCGGAAGAAGGACGTGATCATCACCCGAGGCGGCAAAACGATCAATCCTCAGCCCATCGAAACCCGGTTGAAGGAGAGCTCACTGATCAACGAAGCGATCGTCGTCGGCGACGCCCGTAAGTACCTCACCGTCCTGCTCGAGCCGAGCACAACCGCAGCCGCCCGGTCGGCAGAGGCCCTGGCCGAACGCCTGCGGGCGGAGGTCGCTCGGGTCAACGCGGACCTCGCGCGGGTGGAGCAGTTGAAGGACTTTCGCGTTCTGCCGCGGCCCCTGGAAGTCGAGCGCGGCGAGCGGACTGCGAACGGCAAGATCAAGCGCAATGCCGTCGTGAGCTCGTTCGCCACGTTGATCGACGACATGTACGGCGCGAACGACGACGCGGCGATCGCAAACCATGTGCGCTCGAGGCCGAACTAGGTGGTTGATCGCATGGAGATCGCGTGAGGTGAGATCGGTCCGCAGGCGTGGGAGGAGGGCGTTCAGCTTGATGTGTGAGCGAAGAACTGAACACTCGTCTGATGGCACTCTACGTGTTGATCAACGATCAGGTGGTCGTATCCCGTGCCTGCCGTGGCCGTCGGCCGTTGTTGTCCGCCACCCCTGTGCCCTGCGGCATGCCGCGGGAAACGGTCAAGCGCTCGGAGCTGGCCGGGCACGCCGACAACGGCTACTACGCCGCCGGACCGCGGGTTCAGTCATGATTGCCACGTCCACCCGAGTATGCGGCAAGAGGTGGAGCCATGCCGGTCCCTGACCTGACGTTGCAGCAGCTTCGCGCGGTCCGGACACTCGCCGCATCCGGCAGTTTCACGAAAGCAGCCGCAGCAGAGCACATCTCTCAGTCAGTCCTCAGCAGGAGGATCAAGGAAGTCGAGCGTCTCCTGCGGGTGCGGTTGTTCGACCGCACCACTCGGCAGCTCGACCTCACGGCCGAGGGGCATGCGTTTCTCCTCATGACGGGCGCCGTCCTCGACGACGTGGACATGCGACTGAGCCGCTTCATGTCGTACGTGGCGGCCCAGTCCGGAACCATCGCCGTAGCCGCGCTTCCGTCGCTCGCGGCGGCTGTGCTGCCGGGCGTGATGCGCGGCTTCATGCTGGATCACCCCGAGGTGGAGTTCGAGATCATCGATGGGGCCGCGGATGAAGTTGTCGAACGCCTCGAAGGTGGAACTGTCGAACTCGGCTTGACCGCCCACGGTGACCTGCCAGACGGCTTCTGCTTCACACCACTGCTGCGAGAACAGTTCTACGGTGTCGCGCACCACAGCCATCCTTGGTCGGCGCGGAATTCCATCTCGTGGGCGGACTTCAATGGTGAGACCGTGGTCGCAACGCGGCCCGGAACCAGCATCCGAGCGATCACTGACGCTGCGTTCAGCAAGCACTCGATCTCGGTGAGCCACCACTTCAATGCCTGTAGCGCGGCGACGATCCGCGGGCTGCTACGGGCCGGCGTGGGCGTGGCAGCTCTGCCGGCCTTGGAGTTGCAGGGTTTCGGTCTGGATGATCTGGTCGCGGTACCCGTGGATTCTCCGGGAGCAACCAGGGTCACCGGCGTGATGTACCGCTGCTGTCAGGACCTCTCGCCCGTCGCGGCTCGCTTTTTGGATTTCATGCGCGCCACCGAGATCGATCCCCCGCGAGGAGTCTCCCTCGTTCACGAGGGCTACACCGGCGAACCAGACACATTGAGCCACGCGGGGGTGGAGCTCGCAGAATGAGGTCGGCGATCGTCTCGGGCCGGGCGGTGCTGCCGAGTGGCCTTCGGCATGCCTGAAGGGTGTCAATACCCCGATCAGGCCGCTGATCGGGGTGTTTCTTGTGACTGGCGAAGTCGTTGGGGTGGCGTGGTGTGGTACTCGTTGAGCAGACCACCGAGTACCTGTCGCCGTCGGACTACGGCAGCAGGCAGGGGGATGACGTTCGGGTGGTCATCCGGGGCGCGTAGGTCGAGGCTGCGGTGGGCCCGTCCCGCGTTCCAGTGCTCGGCGTACTGGGTGAGGACAATGCGCAGGTGCCGTTCACCGGTGATGAGGAGGCAGTCGGTGCATTCGGCGCGAGCTGTGCGTATCCATCGTTCGGCGAACGCGTTGGATCGTGGGCTTTGCGGCGGAGTTGGGATGACGGCTGTGCCGATTGCCGGCGAAGACGGAGTCGAATGCGGCGGTGAACTTGCTGTCCCGGTCCCGTATGAGGAACCGGAAGCACCCAGCCCTCTCTTCGAGGGCCATGAGCAGATTGCGGGCGAGTTGGGTGACCCATGCGCCGGTCGGGCGAGGCGGTGACACCCAGGACATGGACGCCCCGAGTGGCAATCTCCACGACGAAGAAGACATAGAGACGCTTGAGGAAGGCGGTCTCCACGTGCATGAAGTCACAGGCGAGCAGCGTGTGGGCCTGGGAGCGGAGGAAAGTACGCCAGGTCTGCTGAGTAGGGTCGGGGACTGGCGCGGTGGCCTGTGAGGGCTCCGTTTCCAGCCCCCGCCCGTCAAACCGTGCATGCGCTTCTCGCGCACACGGCTTACCGACATCGTTCACCGGCTGGCATGCACTGCCACCCTGCGTACGTTTCCGGACAGGCGGAACACCCCGAGCCGGTTGAACCACACGCCGTCGTGGCGCTTGCCCCAACTGCGGCCGGGGATGTTGCGCTTGCGATTGTCGAAGATCGCAAGTCGCTCGTGAACGTAGCTGTCGATCATGGAGAACTTCCCGGCCGAGTTGCCCCAGCGGAAGTATGCCGACCAGCCCCGCAGTACGGGGTTGAGGTCAGTGATCACGGCCGTCAGTGATCGTCCCACGTGGCGGCGATCGGTGACCGCGCGGATCTTGTCCCGCAGTACCCCCATCGCCCGTTTGGACGGCCAGCGTTGCAGGTGGAACCTGCCGCGCCGACGCCACGACTCCACCTTGCGGTGGAGGAAGCCGAGGAAATCAAAGCCCAGTCCACCCCTGGCGAGGTGGGTGATGCCGGTCTTGTCCGGGTGTAGTTGCAGCCCGAGTGCGGCCAGCACCGCGCCCGCCAGTTCCCGCGCCTGTTCGGCACGGTCCCTGGTCGGGCACAGGACCACGAAGTCATCGCAATACCTCACCAATACCCCCAGCCGTCGCCCCTCGCCCTGCCACGCCTCGTCGAGGAGGTGCAGCGCGACGTTCGCCAGCAAAGGTGAAATCGGTGAACCTTACGGGGTTCCCGCTCCTGGCGAGCCGGTCGCCCCGTCCTCCAGAACCCCCACCCGAAGCCACGCCCGGATCAGCTTCAGCACCGGATTCGTCCACAATGCACCGGGCCACCTGGGCTACGAGGGCATCATGCCGGATTGACCCGAAGCAGTCACGAATATCGGCCTCAAACACCCAGTCCCGGCCCCGGTTCGCCTCCACGCGCACGCTCTCGCACGCGTCGATCGCGGATCGCTTGGGCCGGAAACCGTAGCCGACCGGCAGAAAGCCGGCTTCGAAAATCGGCTCGAGCACGAGCTTCGCGGCCGTCATCACCACCCGATCCGCCACGGTGGGAATCGACAGCGGCCGGAACTCCCCCGGCCGCCCCGGCTTGGGGATCATGACCCGCCGCAGCGGTGACGGGCGATACGTATGCGCCCGTAGCCGCTGCGACAAGCCGCAGAGGAATTCCTCCACCCCGGCGGCGGCCACGGCATCGACAGTCACCCCGTCCACGCCGGGAGCACCCCGGTTCGCACACACACCGGCCCAGGCCCGCCACAAGACGTCCCTGCGAAAGACGTGGCCGTACAGGGCATGGAACCGACGTTCGGGATCTTGCTTGGCACAGCGGCAGAGCGTCCACTGCACGGCACGGACCTTGCCCAAAGGACGGCCGTCCGGTCGTGCGACGCCTTCCTCCCAGCGGGCGGAACCAGCCGATCCGGCACTCACCCGAGTCTCCTCCTCACACGCGATACGCATCGATGAAGCAGGGGCCCTTCACTCCCGGTGGGTTGTGTTCTCCCGCCGATCGGCACTACTACGGCCCCCTCCGACTGCCTCTCGGCAGCCCGCCACTTCCCGGCTCCACCGGTTATAGGCGGGCCCTGCTTCCCGGGCCGCAGACCCGGGGCCGAGGAGGCCCTCTCCAGTTCCCAGGACAACCCTCCGACCGTTCCACGCCCCTTACGCCGGGAGGTCCTTCGACGCCCGCTCCAGATTCCCAGGCGTCTTCCATGGCCTTCGCCCTTCAAGGCACGGGCTCGGCTCCTCCTTGACCCCGCTCGCCCGGGTCGGTGCTGACGACACTGCAGGCTTCACATGATGTTGCGGACCGGCCGGTTGCGCACCCCCAAGGGGTGGTTGTCGCTCCACTTCGACACCGGCCTCTCCACAGGTCTCGGGCCCTTTCGGGCAGGTCGGTCAGGGAGCGTCAGAGGTCCGGCGGTGCATGCACCGTGCTGAACAGCTGGGTGCAGTCCTCGCTCCAGGTGAAGGGTGTCTTTATTGCCGTACGGTGGTTGACCTGGGGCTTTGTGCTCGCCCAAGTGTGGGCATGATCAGTGATTGTGAGTCTGTGACTGCTCTACCTGATCTTCTGCCGCCTGCTGGGCTGCATCCTTTTGCTGGGCCGATCGACCGCCGCGAAAAACGCCGAGATCCTTGCCCTTCGTCATGAGGTCGCCGTGCTTCGCCAGCAGATCAAGCGGCCAAAGCTCTCATGGGCTGATCGTGCCGTGCTCTCCGCTCTCGCACGGCACCTGCCACCTGTCTTACGTAGCCATCGGCTGGTCACTCCGGGCACCCTGCCGAACTGGCACCGCCGTCTGGTGCACTGGAAGTGGCGCCAGACGACGGTCGGACCCGGTCGGCCACCGTTGCCGGAAGAGACAGTCGCGCTCATCCAGCGCCTGGCGACAGAGAACCCGACCTGGGGATACGTCAGGATCCAGGGTGAACTGCGACGGCTTGGCCATCGGGTCGCCGCCGCCACGATCCGGCGCGTCCTGCGCCGCTCCGGTCTACCGCCCGCACCCCAGCGCGCATCCCAGCAGACCTGGCGCTCCTTCCTCCGCGCCCCGGCCCACACGCTGCTCGCCTGCGACTTCATGCACGTGGAGACCGTCTTCCTCAAGCGTCTCCATGTCTTCTTCGTCATGGAGATCAAGACCCGGCGCGTCCATGTCCTGGGCGTCACCGCACGCCCTACCGGCGCTGGGTCACCCAACTCGCCCGCAACCTGCTCATGGACCTCGAAGAGAGGGCTGAGTGCTTCCGGTTCCTCATCCGTGACCGGGACAGCAAGTTCACCTCCGCGTTCGACGCCGTCTTCGCCGATAACGGCACAGCCATCATCCCGACACCGCCGCAAAGCCCACGGTCCAACGCGTTCGCCGAACGATGGATACGCACAGCCCGCACCGAATGCACCGACCGAATCCTCATCACCGGCGAACGACACCTGCGCACCGTCCTCACCACGTATGCCCAGCACTACAACGCCAGACGACCCCACCGCAGCCTGGACCTACGAGCCCCAGACGACGACCCGAACATCATCCCCCTACACGCTCGCACGGTCAGGCGCCGACACGTACTCGCTGGACTGCTCAACGAGTACCACACCACGCTGCCCCGACCACCTCACCATCGACAGAGAACGCCCAGCTCAGCAGCGTGGTGACGTACGGCGAGGATTCCCGCGAGCTCTGTGTGGCTTCTTCCGGCTCGACCAGCGCGGACCACTGAGGATCGGCCTCAGCCTTGGGCATGTTCGGCACGGCTCCCCCTGAACGGGCCGGTCCCGGATACTCCAGCCCCACGATGTGCCCCGTGCGGGATCCAACTGGGAACCCGGGTCCGCTGGGCTGGATGAGACTGACGGTGCCCTGAGCGGTGATGAGGGCGGGACCGGTGAGGTCTATGGCCCCGCTGGGACGCACGACGATGTGGAGGCGCCCGCCGGGCAGGTCCGCGGTGTAGTCGACGGCCAGGGGCGGGGACGGTTGGTGGGCGCGGGCGGCCGCGACGGCGGCGCAGGCTCCGGTGCCGCAGGCGCGGGTCTCGCCGACGCCGCGTTCGTGGACGCGCAGCTGGAGGTGGTGGGGACCACGGGTGGCGACGAAGTCGACGGTGGCTCCGTGCGGGTATGCGGCGGCGGGCGTCACGGTGGGCGCGGCGCGCAGGTCTCCGGCGAGCGCGGTGTCCTCGAGGAAAAGGCTCACCCACCGCTCCTCTTGGCTTGACCACGATGGTGAACTGCCATTGGCCGAGGGGACGTTGATGCGGCCGAAGGTCGAGCATCTGTCCAAGGACCGGGAGGCCCCGCCGGTGTGCTTATGGTCCTCCAAGACCGGCGCCACCCCGGACGACGTGGACCGCTTCTGGCAGGCATTTCTCCGCCGCTTCGATCTGGAGCACACCTTCCGATTCGCGAAGCAGACCCTGGGCTGGACCACTCCGAACTCCGTACTCCCGAGGCGGCGGACCGCTGGACCTGGATCCTGATCATCGCTCACACCCAGCTCCGGCTCGCCCGGCCGCTCGCCGCGGACCTCCGGCGCCCCTGGGAGAAACCCACCACCTCCGACCGGCTCACCCCGGCCCGGGTCCGCCGGGGGTTCAGGAACATCCGCGCTCACCTCGCCTGACCGGCCCGTGTTCCCAAACCCCGAGGCGCCGGCCCCGGACCGCCACCCGGCGCAGGGTGGCGTCGTTCATGGGTTCTGTCCGGTTTGACGATGGAGGAACCTGGGGCCACAACAGCGACGGCGAGCCGATCGCGTGGGACTCATCGCGCCTGCCGCGCGGTAAGGCCTGCGGAGTCGAGGACGGCAGCCGGTCTTGCCGAGGGCCGTCGGGGGCAACGCTGCGAAGCTGAGACAGCTCACCACCGGATCAGCACGGTGGATCGCTGACCGCCCTGTCCTGATCGTCACAAAAGGTCGCCGAACAGGTCGACAACGTCTTCCGGTGAAGACTGCGCATACGCCTGCGTGTCGAAACCATCAAGGATGGCGACCTTCGCGTCCGACGCCGCGTGCCGAAACTCGGACGCCTCTTTGTATGCCGACGAGCCGAACCACGCGCGCGCGGCGTCGGCATTGGCGAATTCCATGATCACAGTTGTCGTGCCGTACCACTTTCCTTCGAGCACTTCGGGAGTGCCGACGGCGAGCAGTCTGATGTCGTCTGTGATCGTAGCCCGTGCTGCTTTCATATACTTCCGCATTCCGTCGCTGTCTTTGACGTCCAGCGTAAATATCATGTAGCCCTTGTTCATCGCACGCCTTTCCAGAGGTCCGGCCTCAGTCACAGGTTGATTACCGAGGTCAGACCGCCGTCGACTAGGATGTCCGTGGCTGTCACGAATGCGGACAGGTCGCTCGCGAGGTAGAGAACCGCGTTGGCGATGTCCCCCGGAGCGCCCACCATGCGCAGCGGGGTGCGCTCGGCAATGTGATCGCGATGTTCGTCGTCACTGAGGTGGTCCTGCGTCATCCCCGTCAGGGTCATCCCGGGGCTCACCGAGTTGACCCGGATGCCCTGCGGGCCGAGTTCGCCCGCGAGCTGCCGGGTGAGGGCCAGGATTGCACCCTTTGTGGATGTGTAGGCCGGGAACGCGAGGCCGCCGTGCCCCATCATCGAGGAGATCTGGATCACGCTGCCGGGGCGCCTCATGCGGGGGACGGCGGACTTGAGCACGTTGAAGCATCCAGTCAGGTTCACCGCCAGGACGCGATCCCAATCCTGCCTACTGGTCGTCGCGAGCGAGTCCGGCGCCATGATGCCGGCCGAGTTGACCACCACGTCGAGGTTCTCGCCCCCCAGGATGCCGTCGACCGCCGTGAAGTCCGAAACGTCAACGGTCGCGACGTCGAAAGCCACGTCCGCAATCTGGTGGGCAAGAGCCTTCGTTTCCGCCAGCCCCCCTTCGTTGATGTCGAGGGCGAGAACTGAGGCACCGGCCTTCGCGAGAACGACGGCAGTTGCTCGCCCGATGCCGGACCCCGCCCCGGTCACCGCGGCACGGCGGCCGCTGAGGCTGATGACGTCTACAACAGATGTGTGGACCATTGCGACACTCCCGCTTTTGCTGCGTGCGCCGCGGCCTCCTACGGGCCGGGATGCCTGACACCCCCAACCTAACCACAAAGTCTTGTTTCAACAAGATCTTGTGGTTACGTGGGTCCTTGCGGCGAGCGACGGGCTCCTCGGCGGACGCTATCCCTCAGGGCGGAGCAGAACGCAGCTTTCCACAAGCAGTCGACGCAGCATGTCGTAGTTCTTCCTGCCCAGCGTCGCGACGAGCCGCGCATCGACCGCTCGCTCACGCTCAAGAGCCACCTCGGCCATGGTCCGGCCCTCGATGGTGAGGTGCAGACCGACACCACGCCCCTGCCTCAGGCGGCGCTCGACCAGGCCAAGCTTCTCAAGACGGGCGACCACCTGACTGATGGCCTGCTGAGACCGGGGTGTGCGACGGGCCATCTCGGCTACGGTGATACCGGGTTCGGCATAGACAGTCACAAGCATTCCGCTGGAGGCCGTCGTGATCGGAAGATCGGCGAGCTCCGCTTCACCCAGAAGCTCGACGTACGCCGAAACCTCCCACAACATATCGCTGAGCATCGCGTTGGCGGTTCCTGGGGTGGGTAGCGCAACGGCCGCCGTCTTATCCTCGCGGGTCATGTTTAGACGGTACCTTCCCGAAGCCGTCCTCCCAGCCAGCCGCAGCACTCGGAGCCGAACCCCGGCGCCACGCGGCGCTCCGCCGCACGGGCGCTGTCGGCCGACGTCACTCGGCGGAGGAGGAATAGTACCGGCGGCATCGTTGGCGGTCCGCCGGAGCCAAACGAGTCCGGTCCCGTCAAGCAGCGCCGGGCCCGTCTTCTTTCCAGCCCCCGCTCACCCTACGTCACAGATCATCGGCTCTGATACACGTTCTGAACTTGTCCTACCGTTCTTATGCGGACCAACACCTGTCATCTGTCGGCTGTCCTCGGGCCTCCGTACCCTGGACAAAGGCTCCTTGCCGGCCTCAACGTGTCCCTGCCCTTGCGGACCGTCGTCTCGCTGCCCTGGGCCGCCCGAGCGACCGTCCGGATACCCAGGGCTTCGTCTTCAGCCGGCCTGTCCGACTTGATAGCGGTTCAGGTGATCAGCGTGGCCGTGGAGTTCGTTGTGCGAGGCGGACACGGCCTCCGGGTGATCATGAGGTGTCGATTCCCTGATCACCGCAACGGAAGACCGTGCCTGCCCGCTCATCATCGCTCATCCCTGCCGGCCTGGGCCAACTCACCGACGCCCGCCCCGCTGGGCCCGGGGAACACCCGCATCTGCTGGACTGCCTCGTGACAGTGCCCGATCCGCGCCCGGCCAAGGGCCGCCGCCATCCCCTCTCCTTCGTCCTCGCGCTCGCCGCATGCGCGGTGCTGGCCGGCGCGAAATCGCTGATGGCGATCGCTGAATGGGCAGCCGACGCACCGGCCGCCGTGCTCACTGCGCTCGGCGGACCGAATCGCGAACCCACCGGCCCTCTTGCCCCGGCCGAGGCCACTGTGCGCCGAGTTCTGCAGCGCGTCGACGGCGACGCCCTCGATGCGGCAGTCGGCGCATGGCTCGCCGCCCGCGATCACGCCCCCTTGCCTGCCGACCAGGACGTGGCCGAGCGGCCCCGCCGCTCGCTGGCCGTGGACGGCAAGATAATCCGCGGTGCCCGCCGCACCGATGGCACCCAGGTTCACCTGCTCGCCGCGATGACCGGCACCGGCCTGGTCACCGCCCAGCACGAGGTCGGCTCCAAGACCAACGAGATCACCGTCTTCAAGCCGATGCTCGCCGCGCTCGACCTGGCCGACACCGTGGTCACCTTCGACGCCCTGCACTCCCAGACAACCCACGCCCGCTTCCTGGTGGAGGAGAAGAAGGCCCACTACATCGCCGTGATCAAAGGGAACCAGCCGCTGCTGCACCAGCAGATGAAGCAACTGCCCTGGCGGGAGGTTCCGCTGCTGGGCAAGACCCGCGCCACCGCACACGGCCGGGACGAGATCCGCCGCGTCAAGACCGCCACCGTCGCCCGCGGCCTCGCCTTCCCCTACTGCGCCCAGGCCGTGCAGATCGTACGCCGCCGCCGGACGGTCAGCACAGGCAAGGTCACCCTGGAACGCGTTTACGCGGTCACCGACCTCACTGCCGAGCAGGCCGACGCTCCCGAGATCGCACACCGCGTGCGCGAACACTGGGGCATTGAGAACAAGATCCACCACGTGCGCGACGCCACCTTCGCCGAGGACGCTTCGCGTGTACGGACCGGAACCGCACCCCGTGCCATGGCGACACTGCGCAACCTGGCCATCGGCGCCCTCCGCCTCACCAACTGCGACAACATCGCCGCCGGCCTGCGCAAGCACAGCCGAGACACCACACGGCCGTTGACCACCCTCGGAATCACGTGATCAGACCGGACAGAACCCCTGAACGACGCCACCCTGCCACCCGGCGTCAAGAACACACACCGGGCACCCCGCTACGCCGTCGGCAAGACCGTCAAACGCCCCGAGACTCTCAAGGCCATCGGCAAGCCTGGAAGATCTTGGTAGATAAAGAACAAGCTTAGCTGTAGGGCGTGGTGATGAACTCGGCCAGGACCGTGCCGCCGGGGTCGAGTGTGTACAGGCCGCGCCCGCCGAATAGGTGGTTGATCTCGCCTTCACGGATCTTGACCGGGTTCGGCCAGAAGGGGACGGAGTTCTTCTTGAGGCGGGCCAGGATTGCGTCGAACTCTTCGTCGGTTACGAGGAATGCGATGTGGCTTTCGTTGATGCGGTCGGCGGGGACCAAGTCGTCGGCGAAGTCGATGCCGACGTTGTTTGATGTGTTGACCTGCGTGAACCGGCCGTAGTCGAAGGGGGCGGGGGCGGCCATCACGTCGGCCAGGAACGCAGCGGACTCTCGCCGGTTACGGCAGTGGACGATGAAGTGGTTCAACTCGTTCGGCATCTTGGTTCCTTCGATGTGAGCGGTCCGGCGCCCTGGTTGTGCTGTTCGGGGAGGTGAGTTTGTCCCCGAGGATGTCGGCGAGCAGGTCGATCTGTTTCGGGTCGGTGTGGTTGCCCACGAAGACGAGTTCGTCGAGTCCGGCTGCTTCGTGGGCGGTGACGGTTGCGTGGATCACGTCGGCGGTGGTGGCCGCTGTGTCGATGACGGTCCGGACGTAGTCGGGGCCGGCGAAGGCGTAGTAGTCGTTGACGGCGCGGGCGAGGGATCGGTGTGCGTGGCCGCCGAGGGCGAACATCGCCGTGGCCCTGGTGCGCGGACGTCCTTGCCTGCCGGCCTCCTTCCAGCGGCTGTGGAGGTGGGTGGCGAATGTGGTGAACTCGTCGATGTCTCCGCCGGTTCCGGCGATCCATCCGGTGCCGTGGGAGGCGATACGCCGCAGCGTCGCCTTCGATGTGCCGCCGAACCACAGTGGCGGCCCTCCGGGGGTGACCGGGGCCGGGCCCACCTCCTCTTCACCCCGCCAGATGGCGGTGACGCGTTCCACCAGTGTGTCCAGGGCACGCCCTCGAGTACTGAAGTCCAGGTGGCTCGCCCGGTAGTCGTCTTCGCGGGCTCCGGGAGCGAGACCGAGATGCAGCCGTCCGGCGCCCGCGATCCGGTCCAAGGTCGCCGCGGCCTTGGCGAACAATGCGGGGTTGGTGTGCAGCGGGGCCAGCAGCACGCTGGTGACCAACCGGATGCGTTCGGTGGCCCCGGCTGCCGCGGCCAGTGTGATCAGGGGTTCCGGAGTGGACCAGGCCAGGCGGTCGCTGGCGATCAGCGAGGCGAATCCCCGTTCCTCGGCCCGCCGCGCCCACGTCACCAACGTACGCTCCTCGACTCCGGTGACATGACCCGGCAGCCCTACGCCTATCTCCATGTGCCGTGTCTCTTCCTTCGGTAACGGACCGGGTGGTGCGTGTCCTTCCACCGTTGCCGGCTGTGCTTCGTCGACAGCAGCGGAAGGCGTTGCCCGCCCGGCCTCATGACGTGCGTCGGGGTATTTTCAGTTTTCGGTGGCTCAGCTTTTGAGCGTGCCGCCGTACTCCTCCGGGACGAGGTCGGCCTGCTCGGCGCCGCTCCTGATCAGATCGAGGATTGTGTCGGCAGCGCCCTCGGGCGACTGGGGTACCAAGCCGCTGGAGCCCTCCATTTTCAGCGCGTCTGCGACGTCGCCGCGGACCGTCCTGACGAACTCGGTCTCGGTGATCGACGGGAACATCATCGACACGGCGATGTTGTCGTCGGCGAGTTCGACGCGGGCGATAGCCGAGAGCTTGGCGAGGGCGGCCTTGGAAGCGGAGTATGCGCCGGATCCGGGCAGCGACGACCAGATGATCCCGGAGCCCACGTTCACGATGGCCCCGGCTCCCTGCTTGCGCATCTGCGGAAGGACGGCCTGCGTCGCGGTCAGGGGTGCGACGAGGTTGAGTTCGAGGACGGCCCGGAAGTCCTCGGGGTCGATGGCGTCGACGGTCGCCTGCAGCCCCTGGCCTGCGTTGTTCACCAGGACGTCGATCCGCCCGAACTTCTCGATCGCGGCTTCTACGGCCGCCGCGACCTGGGCCCGGTCCGTCACATCGCATGGCACGGCCAGGGCCACGGACTCGCCGAGTTCCTTGGCGAGCTGCCGGATGCGTTCCTCGCGGCGAGCGAGGAGTACCACGCGCGCACCGGCGCGGGAGGCGGCGCGTGCGGTGGCCCCTCCGATGCCTGACGACGCTCCGGTCACGAGTACTACGGCTCCGCTGATCTCCATAGGGGATTCCTCATCCATGAGTCGGTGGATTGCCTGAGCAGCGCCACGGCCTTCGAGGCGCGGGGGCGTCCGCCATTCGATGCTATCAATCGATAGCTATCAAGCAATAGGAAGGTATCCTCGTGGCATGAGCGACGTCAAAGCCGCCAGTCTCCACGAGCTGGCCGACCTGGTCTTCGCCGTGGGGCGCCAGCTTCGGCCCCCGGCGGACCCCGCCTTCGAGCCGTGCACGCCGATCGAGATCAGCGTCATGCGGTTCATCCACCACCACCCCGGCACGTCCGCGCGCGCCGCGTCGGAGGCGACCCTGCTTCCGTCGAGCAACTTCAGCCGGGTACTGCGCGGCCTGGAGAAGAGGGGGCTCGTGGATCGCGTCGTGGACGACCGCAACGCCCGAGGCGTGCGTCTGTACCCCACCGACAAGGCCCAACAGAATCACCAGATCCTCCGCGACAACTGGGACCGGACCCTCCGGGGCATCATCGACGACCCCGCCACCATCGAGATCGTCAATGCCACGCTCCGGCGTATCGAGGATGAACTCATAGCCCGGCGCAGCGGGATGGACTCCGATGGTGCTCAATCCGACTAGGCCCGGACTTCGCGGGTCACCGGTTTAGGTCTGTGGCCAGCGGGTTCGTGTGATGTCGGTGTCGAGGAGGTCGAGGAGGTGGAGGAGGTGGAGGAGGTCGAGGAGGTGGAGGAGGTGGAGTTGGACGCCGCGTGTGATCTGGACGGTGGGCGGGTCGGTGACGTTGCCGATCCGCAGGGTGAGTTCGCCGAGGTGGTAGAAGATCATGCGGCCGGTGGGACGGACGCGGCGGTTGTCCGGGTAGAGACCGGTCATGGTCTGTTCGGGGCCGAGTGCGCGTCTGACCTGCCGTTCGATGAGGCAGAAGACCAGCAGGGCCAGGCAGATGACCTGGATCAGGGCGGCGACGCGCCGGTTGTGCTGCACGAAGACCGGCGCGACCGCGAGGGGGCCTTTGAAGTCGTGGTAGCGGCGCTCGACCGTGCCCTGGCCTTTGTAGTGGATCAGGACCTGGGCTGGGTCGGCCTGGTCGGCGGGGATGCTGGTCAGCAGCGCGTACCAGCCGTCGACGGCGGCCTCGGCATTCAGGACGTCCTGGTCGAAGTGCCAGGCCAGGGTGGGGGTGCCGTGCTCGTCGGTGGTGATGGTCCAGCGCAGGCAGGCGGTGACACGGCGCTTGGCGGCGATGACCCCGGCTCGTGCGATGACCTTCTCCCGGGTCTTGTAGTGGCGACCGCCCGCCGCGCCGGCGAGCTTGTCCATCTCCTCCCCGGCCCCCGCCAGACCCTTCTGGCGGGCCCTGCGCTGGCCCGCCACGACAGCGGTGGAGTGGACCAGGATCCGGCGCAGCCGGTGCACCGGATCCCGCTTGCGGGGCCCGGCCAGGGTGTGGATGTCCTCCAGTACCCGGTATGCCTCCCGCTCACCGGCCGGCTTGCCCTCGTCCCGCTCGGGCACCCAGTCCACCAGCTGTGCCTGCGTGAGGTCCAAGGCGGCATAGACCTCGTCCTTGACCTGCGCGGCCGGGACCGGCGCGATGAAGTCCACCCCGGCCGCCAGCAGTGCGGTGACGTTCGGGTAGGACACCAGTTTGGAATCGGCGATCATCCAGAACTTCCGCTCACCGGTCATCGCCCGCAGGTCCTTCATCGCCCCGACGACCTGGCTGACCTCGGCGACGCCGCCGCCGAAGACACGGGCGTGGACGGGGATACCGCCATCGGCGGACACCGCGAGCCCAGCCTGGACCTGCTTCAAATCCACCCGCCGGTCTTTGGGATGCCCGTAGCTGATGACCGGGTACTGCTCGTCCTGGTCGTCGGCGGGATAGGCGCCATGGACGGACATGCTGGTCATGTCCCAGTGCAGTCTCGACACCTCGATCCCGAACTCGGCGATCGCCCGTGCCCCGACGGTGCCCGCGATCTGCTCCAGGGCCGGTGCGATCGCGTCCAGGGCCCGGGCCAGACGGTCGTCGTTGAGCAGGTCCGGCTCAATGCCGAAGACCTCCTCCACCGCCCAGGTGCGGGCCCAGTCGCCGACCCGCACCAGCGGTGCGGGCGAGGTCAGACGGTTGGCCACCAGCGCCTCAATCACCTGCCCATGGGACAGATGCGCGCTCGCACCACCCGGACACACCTCATCGACGATCCCGGCGACATCCAGCCGGCGCAGAAACTCGGCAGCGACAGGCAGAGCGCCCAGACTGTTCTCCACCACGGACGTCACCACCACATCAAGGCGCTGACGCAGACCGTGGCCGCGGGAACCGGGAAGTCATCGACACACCCCACCCAACGCCACACCGCCGGCCCAGGACACCCCCAAGCCAGTCACACCATACGAATCAACGACCCGCGAAGTACGGGACTAGGCAGTCTCGTTTGGTTCAGTCGATCGTTGGTCCGGGCGTGCCGTTAACTGATGCGCAGTGGATGCGAATCGAGCCGTTCCTCCCGGACCGGACACCGAAGCGTGGTGGCCGGTGGCGTGATCACCGGGAGGTGATCGACGCGATCGCGTTCACGTTCCAGACCGGAACGCAATGGGTTCACCTGCCGGAGAAGTACGGCAACCCGCGCAATCCGCGAACACCTGCGCAAGCGCGGCATCCGGGCGGTCATCCCGGCCCCGGCGGACCAGCGCGTACACCGGCAACGACGCGGCAGCCAGGGCGGCAGGCCACCAGCCTTCGACCGCGAGACCTACAAACAGCGCAACACCGTGGAGCGATGCATCACCCGCCTGAAGCAGTGGCGCGGCATCGCCACCCGCTACGAGAAGACCGTGACCATCTACCTGGCCGGACTTCACATCGCAGGCATCTTCCTCTGGTCCGCCCGCTGATCCAAACGAAACCGCCTAGTCAGTGACCAACTCGTCGTCGATTTTCACGTACAGTGCGGTAATGAGGGTCTCGAGGTCAGTCTTCACACACCGATCATCGAGACCCTCGCCACGTCTATGACGTTTGCGAGCACTCCATGTCGCCGCTTTGCCGTCAGCGTCGCGCGGTGTGCTTCACTGCGCGACGTAACGCAGGGAAACGGCCTTTTAGGACGTGCCCTACCTCATGCGGGTGGCGTCGATTCCGCCGTCGATGTCGAAGGTTGCGCCGTGGACGAACGCCGCTTCGTCGCTGACCAGCCAGCGAACTGCGTAGGCGATGTCGATCGGGCGCACAGGCGCCCCTGCGGGGGTGTCCTTCGTCATCGCTGCGAGAACATCGACGAAGGCTCCGTTGCCGGGCGTAGCCGTCGCTCCCGGCGCGACTGTGTTGACGTGCACGCCGCCCGGTCCGTACTCCGCTGCCCAGGCGCGCGTGAGCTGCTCGATTGCTGCCTTCGTGGCTGGATACAGCGCCTTATACGGCACACCCACTCGTGCCATCCAGGAGCCGATGTTGACGATGGATCCATGGCCGCGCTCGGCCATACGAGGAGCGAGGGTGGCGACGAGCACATGCGGTGCGCGGATGTTCGTCGCCCACAGGGCCTGCATCTCCTCGTCCGTGACGTCCGCCGTGCTGCCGCCGGGGTAGACGCCGGCGTTGTTCACGAGGATGTCGATGCTCCCCCCAAGGGCGGCCTCGGCTCGCGCGGCGAACTCGCGAATCTCCGAAGGCTCCGCGTCGAGAGTCGCGGTCACGACGTGCGCCGTACCGCCCTTCGCGCGAATCGCGTCCGCGACTGCTCCGGCGCGGTCGGAGTTCCGGCCGGACACGACGACCTCGGCGCCGGAAGCGGCGAGGACTTTCGCGATCGCCTCCCCGATGCCGCTGGACGATCCGGTGATCAGAGCCGTCCTCCCGCGCAGCCGCTCATCGGCGGGAAGGGCTTCAAGGAGCTCTTGGAGTGCCTGATTCTGTTGCATGCATTAATACTGGGCGCTCAAGCCGACCACGGGCTTGCCGAAATCCACGGCATTATTGCCTGATCCCGTAAGGCTTGATCGCGTAACATGAGTTCGGTGGATGGGAGTGCGAGCACGGCGCCTGCAGTCACCGCGAGCCTTGGGCGTTCGGCCGGCATCGTCGCCCGGCATGCCGATGACAAGGCGCGCGCAGCGAGGCTCAGCCTGCGACTGTCACATGTTCGTGGCGCCACGCCCCTCTTCTTCCAACGCTATGTGCCCTCGCTTGCCGTGGTTCTCGCCGGAAGGAAACGCTCCATCGTCGGCACGGACGACGACGTCTGGGGCAGTGACCGCTTCCTGGTGACTCCCGTCGATCTTCCCGTCGTCGCGGGTGTGGTCGAGACCGACGCGGCCGGCAGTTTCCTGTCGGCGACCTGGGAGTTCGATCCTGTGCTCGTGCGGGAGGTCGCCGTTGCCCTTCCTCACCACTCCCACCCGTCCACCGGATCGCTGGAACGACTCGGCACGTGGACCCCAGGCCTCGCAGACGCGTTCGCCAGGCTCGTCGGGCTGCTCGATGAGCCCGAGACGATCCCGATTCTGGGTCCAGCCATCGCGCGTGAAGTCATTCTTCGACTCCTGCAGACGGAACAGGCGCCCCGCATTCTCGCCGCGACGAATGGGGAGGAGCGATCAGTGGTTGTCCAAGCAGTTGCGTACCTGACCGACAAGATGAGCGAACCATGGACGATGCCCATGCTCGCGGCAGCCCTCCACACCAGCGAATCGACGCTCTTCGGACGATTCAAGCAGGCAACCTCGATGACTCCGATGCAGTACCTCAAGCGGCTGCGGCTTGGCGAGGCCCGGCACCGCATGGTGATTCTCGGGGAGTCAGCAGCTCAGGCCGCCCGTACCGTCGGCTATCGCAGCGCGTCGCACTTCTCACGCGACTACCGCGCCGTGTACGGCGCGCCGCCCGCCACCGATGCCACCCGCTCTCGTGCCCACCTCCGACAGATGGCCCCGGCGCTTACGGACAGCGGCGGCGACCAGCCGACAAGTCCCTGACGCAGACGTCGTAGCCGTGGCCGTGGCCCAAGTGCTATTGCAGGCCTGTGGGTGCCGGAAACTGCGTCACCCGAGGTGACCTGCGGGTTCGGATCTACCCGAGCGCGGGGCTGGCGGGTGCTGTGCGGCATCATGCTGGGTCGTGGCGATACGTCTGATCTATCAACTAACGTGCCACTCTTCGGATGGCTTGTGCTGCTTGCCCGGTCGAGTGCGGCGAAGGACGTCGAGATCTTGACGCTCCGGCACCAGCTCGCTGTCGCGCAACGCATCCAGCCACGGCCTCGGTTTTCCTGGAGCGATCGGGCTGTCATGGCAGCGCTGCTCCGGATGCTGAACAAGAAGCAGCGTGCACGGCTGGCATTGCTGGTCACACCGCGTGTGGGGCTCGGTTATTCATCGCTGCTGGTCAAACGCCCCACCCAGCGTGCGGAGAGCTGCGACCATGGTGAGATGATCGTGTCGCTTCTGTACCAGGTGACTCGACGCCTTCTCGCCGTCCCGACGGTGCTTCTGCGGCGGGACACCTCGAAGGAGGCCGAACTTCTCGTCCTGCGCCATGAAAACGCCGTGCTACGACGCCAACTACAAGGGCGAGTACGGTACGGACCCGCGGACCGCCTGTGGTTCGTCTCTCTGTCCTCGCTCATCCCCCGCCGCAGCTGGGCAAAGGTCTTCCCCATCACGCTCGGCACGCTATTGGCTTGGCACCGCAAACTCGTCGCCCACCGCCTGGGACTACTCCCGACAACGCCGCGGTCCCGGACGGCCGCCCACGCAGGCCGCCGTCAAGGACCTCGTACTGCGCCTTGCCCACGAGCACAGCCAATGGGGCCACCGCCGGATTCAAGGTGAACTGGCCCGGCTCGGACACCCGATCGCCGCCTCGACCGTCTGGCAGATCCTCCACACCGCAGGAATCGACCCTGCACCACGCCGCGCCGGCCCAACCTGGCGCGGGTTCCTCTCAGCGCAGGCCACCAGCCTGATCGCCTGCGACTTCCTCCACATCGACACCATCAGCCTGCACCGCCTGTACGCCCTGATCTTCCTCGAGCACCACACCCGACGCCTGCACATCGGCGGCGTCACCGCACACCCCACCGCGGCCTGGACCACCCAGCAAGCCCGCAACCTCGCCACCGACCTCGGCATCCGCATGGACTC
>NZ_JBHYVB010000185.1:0-22997 GCF_042750115.1 Streptomyces sp. NPDC059455 | reverse complement strand
GGCGGGACCGTCCCATGGAGCCCGACCCGGGCCGCGCGGGGTGGTGGCGGGCCGAGGCCGAGGCCGGGCCCGGCACGCGGTACGGCTTCGCGCTCGACGACGGCCCGCCGCTCCCCGATCCGCGCTCCCGCCGCCAGCCGGACGGCCCGGAGTGGCTGAGCGCGGTGGTCGACCACTCCCGCTTCCGCTGGGAGCGGGAGTGGTTCGGACGGCCGCTGCCGGGCGCGGTCCTCTACGAGCTGCACATCGGCACCTTCACCCATGAGGGCACCTTCGACGCTGCGGCCGAACAGCTGCCGCATCTGGCCGAGTTGGGCATCACCCATGTACAGCTGATGCCCGTCTGCCCGTTCCCCGGGACCCATGGCTGGGGGTACGACGGCGTGGCGCCCTGGGCGGTGCACGAGCCCTACGGCGGGCCGGAGGGGCTGGCGCGCTTCGTGGACGCCGCGCACGGGCACGGCCTCGGCGTGGTCCTCGATGTGGTCCATAACCATCTGGGCCCCTCCGGCAACCACCTCCCGGCCTTCGGCCCGTACTTCACCGACACCCACCACACCCCCTGGGGCGCGGCGGTCAACCTCGACGCGCCCGGCTCCGACGAGGTGCGCGCGTACTTCATCGGCAGCGCGCTCGCCTGGCTGCGTGACTTCCGCCTCGACGGGCTGCGGCTTGACGCGGTGCACGCGCTGCGCGACACCCGGGCCCGGCACTTCCTGGCCGAGCTGTCGGCCGCCGTGGACGCGCTGGCCGCCCGCACCGGCCGTCCGCTGTTCCTCATCGGCGAGTCCGATCTCAACGATCCGCGCACCACCGCCCCGCGCGAGGCGGGCGGCCACGGTCTGCACGCGCAGTGGAACGACGACTTCCATCACGCCCTGCACACATTCCTCACCGGTGAGCGGCAGGGTTACTACGCCGACTTCGCCGCCGAGGGGCCCGGAGCGCTGGTCAAGACGCTGATGGGCGGCTTCTTCCACGACGGCACCCATTCGGCGTTCCGGAGCCGCCGCCACGGCAGTCCGCTGAACACCCACACCACCCCCGCGCACCGGCTGCTCGGCTACGCCCAGACCCATGACCAGGTGGGCAACCGCGCGATCGGCGACCGGCTCTCCGCCCGGCTCTCCCCCGGGCTGCTGGCCTGTGCGGCGGCCGTGGTGCTGTGCGCGCCCTTCACCCCCATGCTCTTCATGGGCGAGGAGTGGGGCGCCCGCACGCCCTGGCAGTACTTCACCGACCACCAGGATCCGGAGCTGGCCGAGGCGGTGCGGTCCGGCCGCCGCCGCGAGTTCGCCGCCCACGGCTGGGCGGCGGGGGACGTGCCCGACCCCCAGGACCCGGCCACCCGGCTGCGGTCCTGCCTCGACTGGCGGGAGCCGGAGCGGGAGCCGCACCGGGCGCTGCTCGACTGGTACCGCCGGCTGATCGCGCTGCGCCGCGCCGAACCGGCCCTGACCGACCCCACCTGGTCGTACACGGGCCTGTCCTCCGGTTCGGACGGCTGCTTCAGCTTTCAGCGCGGCCCGCTGCGGGTTCTGCTCAACCCGGGCGACCAGCCGGTCAAGACCTGGCTCGGGCCCCGGACCGGCGAGGTCACCGAGGTGGTGGCCGCCTGGCGGCGGGTCGAGCTGCCGGGCCCGGACGGCATGCTGAGGCTGCCGCCCGAGACCGCCGCCGTGCTGCGCTGCGGCTCACGATGAGGAGCCCAAGGCTCAGGCCGAGGCGCCTGAGCCTCTCCGCGGGGTCAATTCTCCCCGGGCCCTGGGGCCAGCTCTCCCCGGGCCCCGGGGGCAGCTCTCCCCGGGCCCCGGGGGCAGCTCTCCTCGGGGCTCAGCCGCAGCGAGATGGAGTTGATGCAGTACCGCTGGTCGGTCGGGGTCGGGTAGCCCTCGCCCGAGAAGACATGGCCCAGGTGGGAGCCGCAGCGGGTGCACCGGACCTCGGTGCGGGCCATGCCGTGCGAGCGGTCTTCGAGCAGTTCGACGGCCGAGCTGTCCGCCGGGTCGTAGAACGACGGCCAGCCGCAGTGGCTCTCGAACTTCGTCTCAGAGCGGAAGAGCTCCGCCCCGCACGCCCGGCACGAATAGACGCCGACCGTCTTGGAATCGGTGTACTCACCGGTGAAGGCACGCTCGGTACCGGCCTCCCGCAGTACGTGGTACTCCTGCGGAGTCAGCTCCGCGCGCCACTGCTCCTCCGGCTTGTCGATCTCGTACGCCATGGGGACGGACCTCCTCAGTTCTCCGGGCTTTGCAGACGGGCGAGGATCTCCGGACCGAGGTCGGTCACATCGCCAGCGCCCATGGTGAGAACAAGGTCACCCGGCTTCGCCATTCCGGCGATCAGCTCGGGCACCGCGTCCCGGTCATGCTCGGCGGTCACATCCGCCCCGTGACGGGCCGCGGCGTCGATGATCAGGGCGCTGGTGACGCCGGGGACCGGGTCCTCGCGGGCGGGGTAGATGTCCAGGACCACGGAGGCGTCGGCGAGCGCGAGCGCCTCGCCCATCTCGGTGCCCAGCTCCTGGGTGCGGCTGAACAGATGCGGCTGGAAGACCACCAGCACCCGGCCCTCCCCGGCGCCGCCGCGGATCGCCTCGAGGTCCGCGGCGATCTCGGTGGGGTGGTGGGCGTAGGAGTCGACCACCTGCACCCCGGCCGCGGTGCCCTTGAGCTGGAGCCGCCGCTTGACGCCCGTGTACGAGGCGAGGGCGGGGGCCAGCTCCGGGGCCGGGACGTCGAGGGCGGCGCCCGCGGTGAGGGCGGCCACGGCGTTGAGCGCGTAGTGCCGACCGGGGACGGAGACGGTGAAGGTGAGCTCCGCGCCGCCCAGGGACTCCGCGAGCCGTACGGTGACCTCGCTGGTCAGCCCGTGCGGCTCGATGGCCAGGACTCTCACGTCCGCGCCCGCGTCCTCGCCGTAGGTGAGCACCCGCAGCCCGTCGCGCCCGGTGACCCGGGCGGTCAGCTCACGGGCGCCGGGGTGGTCGGCGGAGATCACCAGCGCGCCGCCGGGTCGGACCCGGCCGACGAAGGTCTCGAACGATTCGTAGATCTCGTCCATCGAGGCGTAGTTGGCGTGGTGGTCGAGCTCCACATTGAGGATGATCGCCACCTCGGGCGCGTACTTGTGGAAGCTGCGGTCGCTCTCGTCGGCCTCGGCGACGAAGATCTCGCCCGCGCCGTGGAGGGCGCTGGAGCCGGGGGCGTCCAGATCGCCGCCGATGACGTACGACGGGTCCAGCCCGAGGGTGCGCAGCGAGACGGCCAGCATCGAGGTCGTGGTCGTCTTGCCGTGGGTGCCCGCGACCGCGATCGGCCGGGAGCCGTCCATCAGCGCGGCGAGCGCGTCGGAGCGGTGCACCACCGGGATACCGCGCTCCCGCGCCGTGACCAGCTCGAGGTTGTCGTCGCGGATGGCGCTGGAGATGACGACGCTGGTGGCGTCGGCGGCGAGGTTATCGGCGGAGTGGCCGATGTGCACCGTGGCGCCGAGCTCACGCAGCGCCCCGACGATCGGCGAGTCCTTGGTGTCGCTGCCCGAGACCCGTGCGCCGCGCATGGCGAGGACCTTCGCCACGCCCGACATCCCGGCGCCGCCGATGCCGATGAAGTGCGGTCGATCCAGCGTGTCGGAGGCGGTGCCGGCCGGTGCCATGTACGGGTCTCCCCTGGTTCGCGGTGTGTGCTGTCGGGCCGATTCTCGCACCCCCGGCGGCCCGCCCCCGCCGATGGCCGCGAGGGCCGCGAGGGCCGTCCGCCGGGCCTGGACCGGGACCGGGGCTCAGCCGATGCCCACCGGGACCGGGCCGGGCCGCGGCTCAGCCGCCAGCCGAGGGCTGGTCCTCGTCCACCGCGTGCGCGAAGAGCTTCAGCACCGGGACCCCCACCTTGTGGCGCGCCCGCGAGGCCCAGTCCCGGTGGAAGAACTCCTCCACGAAGTGCGGGGCGGTGAGCACGATCACCTCATCGGCCCGGGTCTCCTCCACCACCCCGCGCAGCACCTCCAGCGGACGGCGCTGGACGACATGGCCCCGGGCCCGGCTCCCGGCCGCCTCGAGCGCCGCCACCGAGTGGGTCAGCGCCCGCTCGGCGGGCTCCAGCGCCTCCTTGCCCTCCGGCTCGTCCCCCTCCTGGGCGGCCTGCTCCAGCTCGCCGAGGGCGATGTCGTCGATCGCGCGCAGCAGCCGGTCCTTGCTGCCCCGGGGTTGCATCAGGACGACGAAGGAGACCGGATCATCGCCGTGCAGGGTGGTGACGAATTCCACGTCGGCGGGGGTCAGGGGCTTCTCAATCATCAATACGCTCGTGAACACGGCGGATGCCCTTCTCCTTCGCGATCCCATTCGCGGGTTTACAGACGTTTTTATGAGTTATTGGTAAATCCGACGGTAGCGGGTGAAAAGAAACCCGGCTTCCTCCAGAACGGAAGCGAGAGTGAAGCGTTCCGGTTCCGCCAGTACGGGGCCGTTCATGATCCGCTTCGCGTCCCCCGCGGTGACCAGGGGGGCCACCGCCAGACACAGCTCGTCCAGCACCCCGGCCGCCGCGAACTCCGCCAGCAGCGTGGGGCCGCCCTCGGTGAGCAGCCGGGTGTGGCCGAGCCCCGCGAGCGCGGTCACGATCGCCGCCGCGTCCACCCGCCCGGACGGCCCGGCCCCGGCGAACACCACCTCGGCCCCCGCCGCACGGGCCGCTTCGATCCGCTCCTCCGCGGCCGCCGCGCCCGTGATCACGATCGTCGGAACCAGCGGCTCGGTGAACAGCGGCCGCGCGAAGTCCAGCTCCAGGCTCGCGCTCACGACGGCGATCGCGGGCGCGGGCGGCTGGCCGAGCGCCGCCCGCCGCTCGGCGAACGCCTCCCGGGCGCGCGCCGGGCGGTAGCCCTCGCGGCGCACGGTCTCCGCCCCCACGACGACGGCGTCGGCGAGCCCGCGCAGCACCCCGAAGATCCGCATATCGGCGTCGGAGGACAGGGGCTTCGACCGGCCGTCGTGATGGGCCGCCCCGTCCAGCGAGGACACCATGTTGGCCCGCAGCCAGGCGCCGGAGGGGCCGAGCGGCGGCTCCGGGTACGCATAGGCGTCGGCCAGTTCACCAAGGGTCCATTCGCGGTCCTCGGCGCGCGTTCCGGCGGAAATCCCCGCGGGCGTCGCGGCAGGCATCGCGGCAGACGTTTCGACAGGCGTTCCGGTAGGTGTTTCGGCAGGTGTTTCGGCAGGCGCGGGGACAGGCACGGGGAACAGGCGTCGCATAGGCCGCAGTGTGACATGCCTCCCTCTCGGACAGTGGTCGGGTGAAGAGCGACTACCCTGGACATCCGTGTCTGCACCAACCACAGCATCCGGCTCGGCAGGCCGCATAGCCGCCGAAGCCACTGAAGCCCCCGCAGCCCTCACCGCCCGTGCGCCGCAGGTTCCGGCGGAGCGCCTGGTCGCCGAGATGGTGCCGCCGCCCCGCTTCGCCACCGTGAGCTTCGACAACTACATCACCGACCCCGGCCAGCCCAGCCAGGCCGAGGCGGTCGAGGCGCTGAGAGCCTTCGCCGCACGGCTCGGCGGCGGCGCGGACGCGAAGGGCGGGCGCCGCAGGCACTGGTTCCGCCGGAAGGCCGAGCCCGCCGCGAACCGCGGCCCGCGCGGCATGTACCTCGACGGCGGCTACGGCGTCGGCAAGACCCATCTGCTGGCCTCTCTGTGGCACGCCACCCCGGCCGCCCCCGAGCTGAAGGCGTTCGGCACCTTCGTGGAGCTGACGAACCTGGTCGGCGCGCTCGGCTTCCAGCAGACCGTGAAGACCCTGAGCGGGCACCGGCTGCTGTGCATCGACGAGTTCGAGCTGGACGACCCGGGCGACACCGTCCTGGTCTCCACGCTGCTGGGCAAGCTGGTCGAGGCGGGCGTGGCGCTCGCCGCGACGTCCAACACGCTGCCCGGCAAGCTGGGCGAGGGCCGGTTCGCCGCGGCCGACTTCCTGCGCGAGATACAGGGGCTGTCCGCCCGCTTCCGTACGCTGCGCATCGACGGCGAGGACTACCGCCACCGCGGCCTCCCCGCGGCCCCGCCACCGCACTCCGACGAGACGGTCACCCGGGCCGCGCACCGCGTCCCCGGCGCCTCCCTGGACGACTTCCCCGCCCTGCTTGACCACCTGTCCCAGATGCATCCGAGCCGCTACGGCGCGATGTGCGACGGCGTCCAGGCCGTCTGCCTGACCGGGGTCGCCCCGGTCCCCGACCAGTCCACCGCGCTGCGGCTGGTGGTGCTGGCCGACCGGCTCTACGACCGCGAGGTGCCGGTGCTGGCCTCCGGGGTGCCGTTCGACCAGCTCTTCAGCGAGGAGATGCTGAGCGGCGGCTACCGGAAGAAGTACTTCCGGGCGATATCCCGGCTCACCGCGCTGGCCCGGGACGCGAAGGGGTTCGCCCCTTCTTTTTAGGGCTCGGTTCGCCTCCGGGGCGCCTCAGCCGGTGTCGACGGTCGACCGTGCTCGGGCCCTCGTTCCTCGGGCCCTGCGCGCGCTCTCCCTTTCGACACCGGCGCGCCCCTTCGGCTCACTCGCCAGCCGCGCCGCGTGGAGCAGACAGTTCCCGCGCATCGCTGATCGAATGGTTCCCGCGCACCCGCGCGCGTGATACACACATCCGGTCATCTTCTCTGTCCGCCAGCAGGGAGTTACCGCATGTCAGCGACACGACGTCAGCTTCTCGGCCGCACCGGCGCGCTGGGGGCCACCATCGCCTCGATCGCCTTCACCGGCAGCGTCTCCGAGCTCTTCGCCGGAACGGCCGCGGCCGCCGAACCGGATTCCCCACCACTCGGCCGGGGTGGCTACGGCCCCCTGGTCCCCGACCCCGACGGACTGCTCGACCTCCCGGAGGGATTCCGCTACCGGGTGCTCTCGCGCGAGGGCGACGAACTCCGGTCCGGCGAGGGCAAGGTCCCCAGCCACTGCGACGGCATGGCCGCCTTCCCGGGCCGCGCCGGCGGCCACGGCGGCCGTACGCATCTGGTCCGCAACCATGAGAACCGTAACGACGCCGCCATCCGCGTCCCCGCCGTGAACGGCCTCACCTACGACCCGATGGGCCTGGGCGGCTGCACCGCCCTGGAGCTCGGCCCCGGCAACCACGTACTGTCCGAACGAGTGGCCATCGCGGGCACCGCGGTCAACTGCGCGGGCGGCCCCACCCCCTGGCACACGTGGCTGACCTGCGAGGAAACCGAGGACCGGGCCGGCACGAACGGCTACACCAAGGACCACGGCTTCATCTTCGAGGTCGACCCGTACGATCCGCGCCGCACCGGCGCCGTACCGCTCACCGCCATGGGCCGCTTCCAGCACGAGGCCATCGCGGTCGATCCGCGCAGCGGCGTCGTCTACGAGACCGAGGACGCCTTCGAGAAGCCCTTCGGGCTCTTCTACCGCTTCCGGCCGAAGAAACCGCTCGGCGGCATCGGCTCGCTGCGCGCGGGCGGGGAGCTGCAGGCGCTGCGGGTGCCGGGGGTGCCCGATCTGTCCACCATCCAGGAGCCGGGCACCACCTTCGACCGCGTCGAGTGGGTGGACGTCCCCGATCCGCTCGCCCGCCAAACCCCCATCCGCTTCCAGGACTTCGGCCCCGGAAGCATCACCCACGCCCAGAAGCTGGAGGGGTGCTACTGGGGCGGTACGTCGGTCTACTTCGTCTCCAGCTTCGCCAAGAGCGCGGACGGCTCGGCGGCCGACCACTTCGGCCAGATCTGGCGCTACGACCCCGACCGCAGACGCCTCACGCTGGTGATCGTCTTCGGCCCCGGGACGGATGTCCAGCTCCCCGGCGAGTCCCCCGACAACATCACGCTCGCGCCCAGCGGCGGCCTGATGGTCTGCGAGGACGGCAACGGCGCGCAGCACGTCTTCGGGGTGACCCGGCAGGGCGAGGTCTACGCGATGGCGCGGGGGCAGCAGAACATTGGCTCACCGGAGGAGCCGGAGTGGGGCGAGTTCGCGGGCGTCACCTTCGCGCCGGACCGCCGCACGATGTACGTGAACTGCTACACCCCGGGCACGACGTTCGCCGTGACGGGGCCCTGGCGTCGCTGAGCGCTCCGCGGGAAGTGCGCGATGCGTCGTCGGCCGACTGCGGCGCCGTCGTGGCTGGTCCCACGCGGCGGAGCCGCACATCGACACAGCCGCGGCGGAGCCGCATATCGACACAGCCCCGCGCCCCTTCGGGGCGCTGCCCGAACCGTAGCGGACTTCCTCCGACCTGCTTAGCGCCTGTCCGGCGGAGTGACTGTCCGTCTGCCGGGGCACCCGGTGGGCCGTCCCCGCCGGGGCACCCGGTGGGCGGTCGCTAGCCGGAGCACGCCGTGCGCTGGGCCTCCTGCCATTCGCAGACGGGGCACAGCGTCGCGACGGGGCGCGCGACGGGGTACTCGGTGGGCTCGCCGCACTGCACGCAGTCGGCATACGGCGGGCCCTCGGGGAGGTCCGTACGGTCGTCCATGACCCGAACCCTACGACCGGCGGGAGCTCAGCGCGCAGGCCAACGCGGTCGCCCCGGCGGCGGCCGCGCCGGTCAGGGCCAGGGGCAGCAGGGGCATCGGCACGGTGCCGCTGTGCGAGCCGTCGACCAGCCCCGACACGGCGGCGTTCGCGGGCGAGGCACCGGCCACCGACACCAGCAGCGCGGCGAGCAGCGTGGCCGGGATCGCCCAGCCGGGGCGGCGCAGCAGCGGACGGTTGCACAGCGCGCCGACGGCCGTGCCGAGCAGCGCGCACGCGACCGCGGTGAGCAGCCCGGAGACGGTCGCCTCGGGCACGGGGATCTCATGCAGGTGGTCGGCGGTGTACGGATCGCTGACCGCCGCGACGAACAGCGTCCCGACGGTGCCGAGCACCAGTGCCGCGCCCAGCGCGGTCAGCACCGAGGCGAGGTGCACCCGGCCGGGCCCCACCGCCGCCGAGGCGCAGTCGCGGGCCGCGGCGGGCTCCTGGGTGACGCACGCCCGCACCAGCCAGGCGGCGACGGGCAGCAGCGCGGCGGCGGCGTAGCCGAGCGAGTCGAGGATCGGCTGCCCGGTCTGCACCCCGATCCCCAGGAACGCGCCGTAGAGCAGCAACGGCGGCAGCCAGCGGTGCGAGCGGGCCAGCAGGGCCGCCTGATAGCGCAGCAGCGCGATCATGCCTTCTCCTTCGCCCCTTGGGCGGGATCCTGGGTGTCGTTGTCGTCGATGGTCGTCACCGCGCGGATATGCCAGGGCGGGTCGGCGGTCAGGAGGGTGCGGAGCAGGGCGTCGGAGTCGGCGGCGCCCACCTCGGCCGTCAGCCGTACGCCCCGCCCCGCCGGACCGTCGGCCCCGCCCCCATGCGCGGGCGCGGGACCGTACTCGCGCACCACGGCGCCCGACAGCTCATCGGGCAACCCGGCCCCCGGCCGTCCCTCGGCCTCCACCAGCACCCGTGGCCCGACGCCGGGCCCGTCCTGCGCCGCCGACGGCCGAACCGTGCCGTCGACCGGCTCCAGCCGGGTCTCGGTGACGCGCAGGACGCGGTCCGGAGCCCCGGCCAGGCGGCGTGGGTCGTGGTCGACGAAGACGACCGCGCCGCCGTCGGCGACGCGCTCGGCGACAGCCGTGTCCAGCACCCCGCGTGCGGACTGGTCGAGGCCGGTCCACGCCTCGTCCAGGACCAGCAGGCCGGGGGCGGCCAGCAGCGCCTGTGCCACGGCGATCTTCTGGCTGGTGCCCTTGGACAGCTCGGCGAGCGGGGTACCGGCGTAGCCGTCCGCGCCGAACCGCTCCAGCCACTCCCCCGCCCCGCGCGCCGCCGCGGCGCGGGACAGCCCGTGGATCCGGCCCAGGTGGGTGAGGTAGCCGAGGGCGGAGAAGGGCAGCTCGGCCGGGAATCGCTCCGGGACGTAGGCGGTCGCCGGGCGGCCGGTGATCCGGCCCGCGCTGGGGGCGTCGATCCCGGCGAGCAGCCGCAGCAGCGTGGACTTGCCGCTGCCGTTGCGCCCCTGGATACGGGTCAGCGAACCCGGCGGCACCTCAAGATCGACACCCCGCAGCACCCAGGGTCCGCCCAGGCCGTAGCGGCGGCCGACTCCTCGCAGTCTCATGCCGGTTGAGCATAGGCGCGCCCCTCGGCGAGGGGAGGCCCTCGGCGAGGGGAAGCCCCCGGCGAGGGGAAGCCCCCGGCGCGCGGAGGCCCTGGCGGCGGTCCTGGCACACTTGGCGCGTGACCAGCATCGACGCCGACACCGAGACCGGCACCCGGACAACCGCTCACCAGGGCACCGGATCCGGCGCCCGCAGCAGCCCTTTCCGGCATGCCGAGACCGACCGGGACGCCGCGCCGCAGTTCGTCCTGCCCCTGGTGGTCCGGATCGAGAAGGCCGCGCCCCCGGCGCGTACGGATGCCCTGGAGACGGCGGCGCGCGCCGTGCTGGTGCTGCTGTCGGACGAGCGGTCGACGGCCGCCGACGGCGAGTGGGCGCAGGCCGTACGGGACTGGCAGGACGCCCGGATCCGCAAGGTCGTACGGCGGGCGCGCGGCGCGGAGTGGCGGCGCGCGGCCGGGCTGCCGGGCATCACGGTCACGGGCCGGGCACCCGACCCGACCACGGCCGAGGACGTGAACGGGGACGGGGGCAGGGACGGGCACGAGGACGGGGGCGGGGACGGGCACGAGGGCGGGGACGGGGCTTCGTCGGTGGCCGCCGAGGTGCGGGTGTTCCCGCCGGTACCGCTGGACGGCTGGCCCAAGGAGCTGGCCAAGCTCCAGGTCTCCGGCACCGACCTGGACGACCCCGAGCCGCCGCCCGCCCCCGACCCCACCGGTCCGGTGCTGTGGCTGAGCCCCCAGGTGGAGATGTCGGCGGGCAAGGCGATGGCCCAGGCCGGGCACGGCGCCCAGCTGGCCTGGTGGGAGCTGGACGACGCGGCGCGGGCGGCCTGGCGCGAGGCCGGGTTCCCGCTGGCGGTGCGTACGGCGTCGGCCGACCGGTGGGACGAGCTCACCGCGAGCGGCCTGCCGGTGGTGCGCGACGCGGGGTTCACCGAGATCGCGCCGGGGTCCTGCACGGTGGTGGCGGACCACCCGGCACTGCGGCGGCGGTAAGGCGTCGTCCGCGGCGCCGGGAGTCCTTGGGAGCCCGGGGACGGACAGTCCCCCGGGCTCCCTCCGCGCCCGGGGCGCTATCCCCTGCGGCGGCGGATCGCGCGGGTGACGAACGGCGGGAGCACATCGGCGGCGAACCGCCGGACCGCGGTGGGGCGGCGCGCCGCGGGCGCGGACGCCGGTGCGGTGGACGCGGAGCGCGGCTCGGGAGCCGGGTCGCGCGGCTCATTGACGAAGCGGGAGGTGGGCGGGGTCGGGTTCGCGGGCTTCCCCGAGAACCGCAGCACCCGGCGGCCCGCGATCTCCTGCACGCTGGTGTGCATCCCCTTGCGCCACTCCTCGTCCGCGAGCATCTCGTCCTGGATCGGCTCCGGGTCGCCCCAGGTGCCGTAGAGCTTCTGTGTGGACAGGCAGATGGGCCGCAGGCCGCGCGTGAACACCGCCTCCCAGGTCGCGGCGGCCACGCCCGGGGTGTGCTCGGAGCGGAAGTCGTCGAGGACGACGAGGCCGTCGGGCACGAGCGTGTTGTGCGCGGTGTCGATGTCGCCCGCCACGTGCTCGTACAGATGCGAGGCGTCCACGTGGATGAAGCGGCAGGTGTTCGCGCCGACGTGGTCGGGCACGACGGAGGTGGGGCCCTGGATGACGTTCGGCAGCTCGTCCCAGAAGGCCAGGTAGTTCTGCTCGAAGGCGGTGCGGGTCAGGGTGGAGTACGACTTACGCGCCTCCGCCGCGTTCTTCTCGTCCGGCGCCTCGGCGTCGAAGAGGTCACAGATCGTGAAACGCTCGTTCGCCCGCATATAGGTGGCGGTGAAGATGGCGCTCTTGCCCATGTAGGCACCCATCTCCATCAGGTCCCCGCGCTGTCCGAGGCGCTCCTGGCGGCTCAGAAAGCGATCGAACAGCACTTGGTCAAGGCTGGGGAACCATCCCTTGACGTCGTTGAGGCAGCGGGGACGCTGGGCCGCGGGGGCGGTGGTGACCGTCATGTGGCTCTCTGTTCGTCGATGGCGGCGGTCTTGAGAGACGTGTCCGGTTGAACTATCCGATTGATCGTGTCTGAACGTGTCCGTGAGCCCCAGGAGAACAGACCTCGGGGACGGGGCCCCAGGGACGCGAGTGGCCGCCACGGTCGCAGTGAAAGGCAACGCGGGGCCGTCCCCCTTGTGACCATTCTGTGACCACGCCTCCTCCAGAAGGTCTTACGGAGCGGTGACGGAACGGCGCGGGGGCGGGCCCGGACGCCCGCTCGGGCCTAGCGTCGCCCCCATGCGCGTACTGGTCACCGGAGGTGCGGGCTTCATCGGCTCGCACATCGTCACCGCCCTCGTCGAGCACGGCCATGAGGCCGTCGTCCTCGACGCCCTGCTTCCCGCCGCTCACCCGACCGCCACCCGTCCGGCTCCGCCATCCGTGGACGGGGAGTGGATCCACGCCGATGTGCGGGACCGGGAGGCGGTCCTCGCGGCGCTGCGCGGAGTGGACGCCGTATGCCACCAGGCGGCGATGGTCGGCCTCGGCAAGGACTTCGCGGACGCCCCGGCCTATGTGGGCTGCAACGACCTGGGCACGGCGGTGCTGCTGGCGGCGATGGCCGAGCGCGGGGTGCGCGACCTGGTCCTCGCCGGGTCGATGGTCGTCTACGGCGAGGGGCGCTACGACTGCCCCCGCCACGGCCGGGTCCGTCCCGGCCCGCGCGCGGAGGCGGACCTCGCGGCGGGCCGCTTCGACCCCCTCTGCCCCGAGTGCGGCACCCCGCTGCGGCCCGGCCTGGTGGGGGAGGACGCACCAGCCGATCCCCGCAATGTGTACGCGACGACGAAGCTGGCCCAGGAACACCTGGCGGCGGCCTGGGCCCGGTCGGTGGGCGGCCGCGCGGTGTCGCTGCGCTACCACAATGTGTACGGGCCTGGGATGCCGCGCGACACCCCCTACGCGGGCGTCGCCTCCTTCTTCCGCTCGGCCCTGGCGCGCGGCGAGGCGCCCACGGTCTTCGAGGACGGGGGCCAGCGCCGGGACTTCATCCATGTACGTGACGTGGCGGCCGCCAATGTCGCCGCCCTGGAGGCGGCGCCGGACGTGGCGGCCCCGGCCGCGCTGACCGCGTACAACACCGGCAGCGACGACCCCCATACGGTGGGCGAGATGGCCACGGCCCTGGCCACGGCGTTCGGCGGCCCCGCGCCCGTGGTGACGGGCGACTACCGATTGGGCGACGTCCGGCACATCACCGCGTCGTCCCGCCGGATCCGCGACCAGCTGGGCTGGCGCCCGGCGGTCTCGTTCCACGAGGGCATGACCGAATTCGCCCACGCCCCGCAACGGGCGGGGGTGTGAGGCGGGTGTGAGCGGGGGCGTGAGGCGGGTGTGACGGGAGCGGGGTCGTTCAGGACGTGATGGCGGCGGGGAGGCGGACCTCGAAGCGGCAGCCGCCGTCGACATTGCGGACCGCCGCCTGGCCGTCGTGGGCCTCGACGATGCCACGGACGATGGCGAGGCCCAGACCGGCACCCGCCGGGGGTGTGCGGGCGTCGCTGCCGCGCCAACCGGTGTCGAAGACGCGCGGAAGGTCCTCCTCCGGAATTCCGCCGCAGCCGTCGGTGACCGACAGCACGACCGTGTCCGCCTCGCGCGCGGCGGACACCGCGACCGTGCCGTCCGCCGGGGTGCGGCGGACCGCGTTGACGAGGAGGTTCCCGAGCACACGGGTCATCTCCTTGCCGTCGACCTCCACCGGGACGGGGTCCACGCGGTCGCCGATCAGCTGGACGCCCAGCTCGCGGGCGAGCGGATCGACCCCGGCGAGGGCATCGCCGACCAGGTCGTAGACGGAGATCCGGGTGGGCGCGAGGGAGAGCGCCCCGGCGTGGATGCGGGAGAGCTCGAAGAGGTCGCCGACCATCGTGTTCAGCCGCTCCACCTCGGTGCGTATCCGGCGGAGATAGCGGTCCGGGTCCGGAGCCACCCCGTCCTCCAGCGCCTCGGACATCGCGCGCAGCCCCGCCAGCGGGGTGCGCAGATCGTGGGAGATCCAGGCGACCAGCTCCCGGCGGGAGGACTCCAGGGCCCGCTCACGCTCGCGGGAGGCGGCCAGCTTGGCGCTGGTGGCGGCCAGTTCACGGCCGAGCGCGGCGAGTTCGGCGGTGGCCTGGCCGTCGGGGGCGGCGAAGCTCCCGCCGTCCCCGAAGGAGCGGGCGGCGAGGGCCAGCGCGTTGCTGCGCGCGACCACCCAGCGGCCCAGCAGCAGCGCGGTGGCCAGGGACACCACGGCGGCCATGGCACAGACGGTCGTGACCACCGTCAGGTCGTGCGGGGACAGGAACATCGCCCAGGCGACGGCCAGCGTCCCGGTGAGCATCGCCGTGACCGCGACGGAGGCGACGACGGCGAGGGACACCGCGACCGAACGGCCGCGCACCAGCCGCAGCGCCAGCGCGCCCAGCAGACCGGCCGCCGCCGCGCCGAGGAAGGCGAACACCGCCATGAGGAGCACATCACGCATCGGAGCCCGGCCCCCGTCCCGCGTCCCGCCCCTGGTCCGCGCGCCCCTCGTACCGTTGCCCCTCGTCCCCGTGTCCCTCGTCCCGCCGTCTCTCGCCGTGGGGCTCGTCGTCGGCCTCGTCGTCGGCCTCGGGCGGGGCGTCGAAGCGGTAGCCGATGCCCCATACGGTCTGGATGAGCCGGGGCGCGGCGGGATCGTCCTCGACCTTTCCGCGCAGCCGCCGCACATGGACGGTGACGGTGGACAGATCGCCGAAGTCCCAGCCCCACACCTCGCGCATCAGCTCCTCGCGGGTGAAGGCCACCCCGGGGTGGCGCAGCAGAAAGGCCAGCAGGTCGAATTCGCGCACGGTCAGGGCGAGCTCCCGGCCGTCCCGGGTGGCGCGCCGGGCCAGGGGGTCGAGGGTGATCCCGGCGCGGTGCGTCACCTCGTCCGGGTCCGGGCCGGGGCCCTGGCCGGGGCCGGGGCCGGACGAGCCGGGGGCCCGCGGACCGGTCCGGCCGCGCCGCAGCACCGACTCCACGCGCAGCACCAGCTCCCGCGGGCTGAACGGCTTGGTGACGTAGTCGTCCGCGCCGATCTCCAGGCCGAGGATGCGGTCCTCCTCGTCGCCGCGTGCGGTGAGCATGATGACCGGCACCGGGCCCTTGTCCCGGAGCGCGCGGCACACC
Organism: Streptomyces sp. NPDC059455; assembly: GCF_042750115.1. Taxonomy (NCBI): domain Bacteria; kingdom Bacillati; phylum Actinomycetota; class Actinomycetes; order Kitasatosporales; family Streptomycetaceae; genus Streptomyces; species Streptomyces sp. NPDC059455. The sequence goes on along the minus strand of NZ_JBHYVB010000185.1, from coordinate 7,716 downwards.
TCCAGCCCGTCCATGCCGGGCAGCATCAGGTCGAGGACGACCAGGTCCGGCCGGCGGGCGGCGGCGCGGGCGAGCGCCCCGGGGCCGTCGGCGGCCCGGTCCACGGCGAAGCCGGCCCGGCCGAGGTACCCGGCGACGACCTCGGCCACGGTCGGGTCGTCGTCGACGACGAGCACGCGGGTGGGAGTGGGGTTCTGCTGCATGCCCCACAGCGTGACACCGGGTGCGGCACCAGGGGGCGCCGGGGAGCCCGCCGCCCGGCCGACGTCCGTGTTTCGTAAGAACCTGAAGCCCGAAATGTCGCTTTCTCCTTCGTAGTGTGGTGCGGGTGACGAACTCGACCACCCCCTGTGCGGACGTCGTCCTGCCATGTCTGGACGAGGCCGCCGCCCTGCCCTGGGTGCTGGCCCGCATCCCCGACGGCTGGCGCGCCATCGTCGTCGACAACGGCTCCACGGACGGCTCGGCCACGATCGCCCGCGCCCACGGCGCCACCGTCGTCCACGAACCCCGCCGTGGCTTCGGCGCCGCCTGCCACGCCGGGCTCCTCGCCGCCGAGGCCGACATCGTCTGCTTCTGCGACTGCGACGCCTCGCTCGACCCCGGGCTGCTGACCGCCTTCGTGCGGACCGTGGCGGCGGGCGACGCCGACCTCGTGCTGGGCCGGCGACGCCCCCAGGAGCGGGGAGCCTGGCCGGTGCACGCCCGGCTCGGCAACCTCGCGCTGACCCGCATGCTGCGGCGGCGCACCGGTCTCACGCTGGGCGACCTGGGCCCGCTGCGAGCCGCCCGGCGCGAACCGCTGCTCGCCCTCGGCCTCACCGACCGCCGCAGCGGCTATCCGCTGCAGATGGTCGTGCGGGCCGCCGACGCCGGATGGCGGATCGAGGAGCGCGACGTGCCGTACCGGCCGCGCACCGGGAAGTCGAAGGTCACCGGCACCTGGCGGGGCACCTGGCACACGGTGCGCGATATGCGCGCCGTGCTGCGCCAGCCGCCGGAGGTCCGCGACCTCGCCACCCCCACGAGGGCCGCGCGGTGAGCGCCGCTCCACACGAGGAGGCCCACGGGGCGGAGGCCCACGCGACGGAGACCTCCTCGGCTCCGGACCGCCTCGACTCCGGCCCAGGTAGCGCCGACGGGCGGCCGGTCGCCGGTGCGGACGTCCGTACGGACACCGGCTCCCGGGCGGCCCACGCGGACGGGACGACGCTGCTCATCATCGCCAAGGAGCCGGTGCCCGGCCGGGTGAAGACCAGGCTCACTCCCCCGTACACCCCCACCGAAGCCGCCTTGCTCGCCGAGGCGGCCCTCGCCGACACGCTGCACGCCGCGCTCGCCATGCCCGCCCGGCGCCGGGTGCTGGTGCTCGACGGACACCCCGGCCCGTGGTTGCCGCCGGGATTCGAGGTGGTGGGGCAGTGCGACGGCGGTCTGGACGAACGGCTCGCCGCGGCCTTCGCCGCCTGCCGGGGCGCCACCCTGCTGATCGGCATGGACACCCCGCAGGTCACCCCCGCCCTCCTCGCCCCAGCGCTGACACCGGGGAGCCGGCACGACTGCGACGCCTGGTTCGGCCCGGCCGCCGACGGTGGCTTCTGGGCCTTGGGCCTGGCCGAACCGGACCCCGAACTGCTGCGGGGCGTGCCGATGTCCACCGCCAGCACCGGTGCCGCCCAGCGGCGTCGGCTGACGGACGCGGGGCTGCGGGTGCGCGACCTGCCGATGCTGCGCGACGTGGACACGGCCGAGGACGCCGTACGGGTGGCGGCCGACGCCCCGGGCGGGCGGTTCGCCCGGGCCCTCGCCCGTCTGTCGTCCCGGACCACCGCCCGATGAGCACGGCCGAGACGGTGCGCGACGGATCGGTGCTCGAGGGATCGGTGCACGACGGATCGGTGCACGACGGATCGGTGCACGAGGAGGCCGTACACGACGGAGCGGTACGTGAGGGATCCGTACATGACGTGTCTGTGCGCGACGGAGCGGTGCGCGAGCGGACGCCCGCTCGCCGCGCGGCCGCCCCCTGGCACGCCGACCCCTATGTCCGAGCACTCCACGCGGGCCGAGGGCCGCTGTTCCTGCGCCGGGCCGACGGCTGGATGCTGCCCTTGGACGTCGAACGCTGGTGTGCGGACGCCGACGCGGCCGACCGGACCGTGCTGCGGCGCTGCCAGGGCCCGATACTCGACATCGGCTGCGGACCCGGTCGGCTGGTGGCCGCGCTGGCCCTGCACGGCCGCCCCTGCCTGGGCATCGACGTCAGCCAGACGGCGGTCGCCCGTACGGTCCGCGCGGGCGGTCCCGCGCTGTGCCGCTCGGTCTTCGAACCGCTGCCCGGCGAGGGGCGCTGGGGCACGGCGCTGCTGATCGACGGCAACATCGGCATCGGCGGCGATCCGCGCGCCCTGCTGGCGCGCGTCGCCCAACTCATGGCCCCCGACGGACTGCTGATCGTGGAGGCCGCGGCGGCCGATGTGGATGAGCGGGTGCGGGTGCGCGTGGACGACGGCCGGGGCGACGTGGGAACGGCCTTCCCCTGGGCCCGCGTCGGCGTCCGGGCGCTGCTGCACCACGCACGCGCGATGGGCTGGAGCCCGGTCGAGCAGTGGACCGCGCGCGACCGCGGGTTCGTATCGCTGCGCCGCACGCCGCCGCTGCCCCGGACCGGCACGGAGCGCTGAGCCGTGCCCGCATCGCCGCGCGGCCTGCCGCGGCCCGGCCGATTCGCCCGGTGGACCGGCCGGGTGCCCGATCAGGCGCCCCGGCCGCACTCCGTCCCGGCCCCTCGGCCATCGGCCCGCGACCGCCCCGCACCACCGCCCGACGGCGCGGACGAGCCCCGACCACCTACGCGCCCCGCACCACCGCCCGACAACACGGACAAGCTTCGTCCACGGGGCTGCCCCGCCCCATCTGCGCAGGTGCGGACCGACCCACCCGCGCGGGCACAGACCGACCCGCCCGCGCAGGCGCCAACCAACCCACCCGCGCAGGCACAGACCGACCCGCCCGCGCAGGCGCCAACCAACCCACCCGCGCGGGCGCGTGCCGCCCGCCGCTGGGTCACTCCGCTCGCTCTGGCCACGCTGCTCGGCTCGCTGGTCGCCGTCCTCGCCCTCACCTTCCGCGGGGACGACTTCCACACCGCGCCCGGCGTACTGTCCCGCTGGTACGCCATCGCCTGGGCGCTGTTCGCCGCGGCCGCGTGGACGGTCCGCCGCCTGGGTGCCCGCCAGGCCGCCGTGTTCGTGCTCGCGGGCAGCGCGGCGGTCGCCGCCACGGGGCTGCTCGCCCCGCCGCGCACCAGCACCGACGCCTACCGCTACGCCTGGGATGGGCGCGTGCAGGCCGCGGGCATATCCCCTTATGACCACGCGCCCGAGGATCCCGCGCTCGCTTCGCTGCGCGACCGCTGGCTCTTCCCGCGGGGCTCCTCCTGCCATGGCCCCGACCGCGCCCCCGTCCGCCCCGCCCCCGACCGCGCCACGCCCGAACGTCCCACACCCGAACGCCCCACGCCCGGCGCCGTCCCGCGCGCCGATCCGGAACCCGATCACCCGCCAAGCGCCTCCGTCGAGCCGCAGTGCACGCGCCTGAACCGCCCCTCGGTCCATACGATTTATCCTCCCGCCGCAGAGGGCTATTTCTTGCTTGTACACCGCTCGGCGCCGTCAGGTTCCACCCTCCTCCCCCTGCAGACCGGCGGCGCGCTGCTGTCCGTCGCCACCACCGCCGTACTGCTCGCCGCCGCGCGGCGCCGCCGCGACCCCCGCCTCGCGACCGCCCGCGCCGCGCTCTGGGCCTGGTGCCCGGCCGTACCGGTGGAGGCGGTGAACAACGCGCATGTCGACGCGCTCGGCGTGCTGTTGACCGTCGCGGGCCTCGTCGCCGTTCCCCGCCGCCGCGCCCTGGGCGGTGCGCTGCTCGGCGCGGCGACCGCGGCCAAGCTGCTGCCCGCCGTGACCCTGCCGGGCGCGCTCTCCGGCGTCCTCGCCACGGGCAACGGCGTCCTCGCCACGGGCACCGGCAGCCCCGCCTCGCCGGCCGGGCGAATCCGCCGCGCCGCGGCCGTCGTACTGCCCGCCACCGCCGTCGTCGCGCTCGGCTACCTCCCGTACGTCCTGCTCTCGCGCTCTTCCGTCCTCGGCTATCTCACCGGCTATGTGGCCGAGGAGGGCTACGAGACGGGCTCCACCGCCGCCGACGACAAGAACCGCTACGCCCTGCTGCGCCTGCTCCACCCCAACCCGGAGACCTGGGCCCTCCCCGTGATCGCCGCCGTCCTGGTCATGGTCGTGGCCCAGGTGCTGCTGCGCGGCGATCCCCAACGGCCCTGGCACGGCGCGCTGGTGGTGACCGGGATCGCGTTCCTGCTGATGACGCCCGGCTACCCCTGGTACGCGCTGCTGGTGGTGGCGCTGGTGGCCCTCGACGGGCGCTGGGAGTGGCTCGGCCTGCCGCTCGCCGGAGTCGCCCAGTATGTGACGGCCCGTGCGGTGGACGACGGCGCGTGGGTCGGGACGCTGGGGTACGCGGTCGCCGCCGCGGCGGTCATGGCCGGCTGGGCCCTGCGGGCCCGGCAGGCCCGGCGGGCGGCTTCCGCTCCCCGGTCGAAGCGGCCGAACCGGTCGAAGAGGCCTCCGCGGCCCCGCCCCGAGCCCCCGGGCGACGCCGCCACCCCCGGATCGCCACCCGGATCACCAGCCACAGGGCCGAGGCGCCGAAGAGTACGGCGGTGATCAGCAGCCAGCGCGGCCAGAAGACATCGGCGCTCAGCCCGGTCGCGTTCTCGTAGCGGCGCTCCTGCCGGCCGAGGATCAGCGGGAACCACACCAGCAGCAGCACACCGGAGACGAAGGCGGGCACCCGCACATGGTTGATCCACCGGGCCGGGGCCGGGAGCACGGCCGCCACGGCACGGTCGGCGAGCGCGTACAGCGGCAGCAGCACCAGATCGTGGAGGATGGCGGCGCCGACGAACCACAGCGCGATCCCGAACCAGTCGCCGCTCAGCAGCCTGAGCCCGGCGTAGCCGGTCAGCGCGAAGGAGCACAGCAGCAGCACCAGCCGCAGCGGCGACTCCCCGTCCAGCCGCCGCAGCCCAACACGGCTCCGCCCGAGAAGCCTCACACCGTCCCCCCGAAGTCCGAGAAACCTCATGCCGTCCCCCCGAACGTCAGCCGCCCGACCCACTTGGTGTTGTGCACCCCCGGAGCCCCGGGCACGATCACCCGCGCCGGATAGCCGTGGTCCGGCGACAGATCCGCGCCGTTGACCTTCAGTGCCAGCAGCGAGCGCGGATCGCTGACCTGGTGCTCGCTCAGCACGACGCTGCGGAAGGAGCCGTGCCGCTGCACGGACTCCACCAGCACCCTCGGCGGCCGGTCGGCATGCCCCACCAGCGCGGCGAGGTCGGCCAGCCGCACCCCCTCCCACCGCTGGTCGGCCGTGGACCACCCCTCCACACAGGCGATGGGCAGCGCCGCGCCGTGGCTCTCCAGCCGCAGCAGCCGCTCCCGGGTGAGGACGGTCTCGTGGCCCGCCGCGCCCCGCACCACAAGCCGCCAGTCGGGGCCGATGTCGCGGGCGCGGATGCCGACGGCCACGGTGGTCTTGTTGATCTGGAAGCCGTTCGGCCCCCGGCCCGGCTCGCGCCCGTGCGGGGCGAGCAGCGCGCTCGTACGCAGCGGCCCGCCGATGCTCTGACCGGCCGTCACCACCAGCAGCGCGAAGGAGCCGGTGCCGACCATGGCGAGCGCGCCCCGCCGCGACATGGTCGGCGCGGCGGGCCGCGGGCTGACCAGGCCGGTCTCGTCCGGCGGCTCCGGCCGGGTGTCGGAAGTGCGGGTGCGCAGCTCGGCCCGCAGCTCGCGGCTCCGCAGCGTCCGCACCATGAGCGGGAGCCGCAGCGCCACATGGACCACGAGGGCGGCCATGAAGATCCACGCCCCGTAGAAGTGCAGCGGGTAGAAGGAGCCGGGGAAGATGTAGTCCAGCTGGACGTTGAGCACGCCGGTCGCGAACTCGAACAGTCCCCCGCCGACCAGCAGGAGCAGCGAGAGCCGCTCCAGCGCGTGCCCCACGGACCGCACCGGCGGCCAGGCGAACAGCTTGGGGATGACCGACCACAGCTTGGCCAGCAGCACGGGGACGAGCACGATCCCGAGTGTGACGTGCACCCCCTGGGTGACGCGGTAGAGCCAGGAGGGGTCGGTCGGCCAGGAGAAGAGGTAGAAGCCGAGCAGCCCCTTGTCCGGTGTCTTGTCGTTGACCGGGGACAGATCGGGGTTGTAGGCGGCGTACGACAGCAGTCCGGTCACGAAGAGCACGGGGATGCCGAAGAGCAGGATTAGGCCGAAGACGGACGTCAGCCAGGGGCCGCGGAGCGGGCTGCGCCACAGGGCACGACGATCACGGTCGGTACGGGGAGGGTGGCTCATGGCATGACCGTAGGACCGCCGCACCGCCTCCAGCGGCCTTGAGCCCATGACAAAACGGTGACGTCACGGGCCCTGGCCGGGAAGATCTGACGGTCCGGTGACAGCGCGCGGCGCGGCGGCCCGGCGGCGGGCTCGGCGACGTAGCGTGACGTCGTGAAGCTCCCTCTCCGCAACGGCGCCGACATCCAGCCCACCCAGAACGACACACCCACCGGCCGTCGTCGGGACGTGCTCGCCGCCGCTGCCGCCGCCCTGGTCTTCGCCGTCGCCGCCGTCGTCGGCACCCTGATCCAGCGGACCGATCACTCCCTGTACGTCGACTGGGCGCCGCTGTACGCCGACTGGCTGCCCCATGTGGGCCCCGGCACGCCCCTCGCCCTGGCCGTCGCCGTGGCGGTCGTCCTCCATGGCCCCCGGCTGGCGGCGCGGCTGCCGTGGCGGGGGCTGCTGGGGGCCGTCTGGGCGGCGGCCATGGCCTGGATCTGGTCGCTGGCGCTGGTCGACGGATGGCGGCGCGGGGTGGCGGAGCGGCTGACGGCGCGTCACGAGTATCTGCGCGGCATCGACCGGTTCCAGGACATCGGCGCGGCCCTGCGCGGCTTCACCGGCCATATCCTGCTCACTCAGCCCGACCACTGGCCCGCCCATATCGCGGGCCATCCGCCGGGTGCCGTGCTCACCTTCGTGGGCCTGGACCGGCTGGGCCTGGGCGGCGGCGGTTGGGCGGGGGCCTTCTGCGTCACCGTGGGCGGCTCGGCGGCGGTCGCGATCCTGGTCACGCTGCGCGCCCTGGGGCAGGAGCGGGCGGCGCGCACGGCCGCCCCGTTCCTGGTCCTGGCTCCCGGGGCGGTATGGGTGGGTGCCTCGGCCGACGGCTACTTCGCGGCCGTCGCGGCCTGGGGGCTCGCACTGCTGGCGCTCGCGGCGACGCGTACGGTCCGGGCACCCGGGGCGGTCGCGCTGGGCTCCGGGCTGCTGCTGGGGCTGACGGCCTATCTCTCGTACGGACTGACGCTGCTGGCGCTGCCCGCCGCCGCCGTACTGCTGCTCGCCCGCACCGCGCGGCCACTGCCCTTCGCGCTGACCGGGGTGGCCGCGGTGGCCGGGGCGTTCACGCTGGCCGGGTTCCGGTGGTGGGAGGGGTACTCCCTGCTGGTCGAGCGCTACTACCAGGGCGTGGCTTCCGACCGGCCGTACGCGTACTGGGTCTGGGCCAACCTGGCCGTCGCGTCGGTGGTCGCCGGTCCCGCCTGTGTCGCGGGCGCGCGGCGGA
>NZ_JBHYVB010000184.1:19523-23011 GCF_042750115.1 Streptomyces sp. NPDC059455 | reverse complement strand
TTTTTTTTAAAAAGACAACGGTCCAGGGGCGAGCTGCCGTCGATCGTCTGCGGCGCCATCGTGGCTGGTCGCGCCCACGCGGCGGAGCCGCACATCGACACAGCCCCGCGCCCTTCGGGGCGTCTTCCGTACCCCCCAGGGGTCCAGGGGCGGAGCCCCTGCCACGCGGCGGAGCCGCCTATCGGTGCTGCGGGAAGGGGCGGGGAGGGGAGGGGAACAGCCCGCCGCAGGCGCCAAGACCCGCCGGGCGCCCCCAGCGTGCTGGCGCGCCAAGGCGTCGGCGCCCGGCCGCTTGGCCGGAGGCTGACGCGCGGCTAGAACAGCGCCTGCTGGCCCGGGGTCGGGGGCTCCTCCTCGCCGAACAGTTTCGGCGGAGTGGTGAGCAGCGGCGCGATCCGCCGCGAGCCGGGGCAGGAGATCAGCTCGTACGCGGAGCGCCGCCCCGGCGGGTCATGGCGGGCGAAGCGCCCGCCGACGACCGCGATCTCTCGGGTGCAGACCGGGCAGGTGCGGCGGGGTGACGACGACATGGCTCCAGTGTCACCCAGCCCGCCGACAACGGCCCCGCGCAACGGCTCGTACCGACGCCCCGACGCCCGCCGCCCAGCCGCCCACCGGCCCAGCCGTGGCGACCCGGCAACCCGGTAATCCGGCCGGCCGGCCGCCCGCTCAGAACGCGTCCACCGGCTTGTACGCCCCCCACACCTCCCGCAGCGCGTCACAGACCTCGCCAACCGTGGCCCGCGCCGCGAGCGCGTCCTTCATCGGGTACAGCACATTGGCCGTGCCCGGCTCGCTCTCGGCGGCCTTCCGCAGGGACGACAGCGCCGCCCCCACCGCCGACCGGTCGCGTTCCGCTCGCAGCCGGGCGAGCCGGTCGCGCTGCCGGGCCTCGATCTCCGGGTCCACCCGCAGCGGCTCGTACGGCGCCTCCTCCGCCAGCTGGAAGCGGTTGACGCCGACCACCACCCGTGTCCCCGCGTCCGTCTCCTGGGCGATCCGGTAGGCGTTCCGCTCGATCTCCTCCTTCTGGAAGTTCCGCTCGATGGCGGCCACCGCACCGCCCAGGTCCTCGACCCGCCGCATCAGGTCGACGGCGGCCTCCTCGACGGCGTCGGTCAGCGACTCGACGGCGTAGGAGCCCGCGAAGGGGTCCACGGTGGCCGTCACATCGGTCTCGTGCGCCAGCACCTGCTGGGTGCGCAGCGCCAGCCGGGCCGAGGTGTCGGTCGGGAGCGCGATGGCCTCGTCGAAGGCGTTGGTGTGCAGCGACTGGGTGCCGCCGAAGACGGCGGCCAGGCCCTGCACGGCCACCCGCACCAGGTTCACCTCGGGCTGCTGGGCGGTGAGTTGGACGCCCGCGGTCTGCGTGTGGAAGCGCAGCATCTGGGACTTCGGATCGCGGGCGCCGAACTCCTCCCGCATCACCCGCGCCCAGATCCGCCGCGCGGCCCGGAACTTGGCGACCTCCTCCAGCAGCGTGGTGCGGGAGACGAAGAAGAAGGAGAGGCGGGGCGCGAAGTCGTCGATGTCCATCCCCGCGGCGACGGCCGTACGGATGTACTCGATGCCGTCGGCGAGGGTGAAGGCGATCTCCTGCGCGGGCGAGGCCCCGGCCTCCGCCATGTGGTAGCCGGAGATCGAGATGGTGTTCCACTTGGGCAGCTCGGCCTTGCAGTACTTGAAGATGTCCGCGACCAGCCGCAGCGAGGGGGCGGGCGGAAAGATGTAGGTGCCGCGGGCGATGTACTCCTTGAGGATGTCGTTCTGGATGGTGCCGGTCAGCCGGGCCCCGGACACGCCCTGCTCCTCGGCCACGAGTTGATGGAGGAGCAGCAGCAGGGCCGCGGGCGCGTTGATGGTCATGGAGGTCGAGACCCGGTCCAGCGGAATGCCGCCCAGCAGCACCCGCATGTCCTCGACCGAGTCGATGGCCACGCCCACCCTGCCGACCTCGCCGTGCGCGAGGGGCGCGTCGGAGTCGTAGCCCATCTGGGTCGGCAGGTCGAAGGCCACCGACAGCCCGGTGGTGCCGTGCTCGATCAACTGCCGGTAGCGGGCGTTGGACTCGGCGGCGGTGCCGAACCCCGCGTACTGCCGCATCGTCCAGGGGCGGCCGGTGTACATCGTCGGATGGACCCCGCGCGTGAAGGGGTACTCCCCCGGCTCGCCCAGCCGCCCGGCCGGGTCCCAGCCGCTGAGCGTGCCGGGCCCGTACACCGGCTCGACGGGGAATCCCGACTCCGACTCGCGCGCCATGGGTCACGCCTCCTGATGGCTGATACCGGGCGTTCTCCCGGTACGGGGCCCTGTTCACAGCATGCGTCGATGTTCGCCCCACGGCAGCCCCGGGAAGCATTCAGAGCAAAAAGATCAGGGGAGGGGTTCGGATGCACCGGACAGCGGTGGTCGGCACCGCGCTGGCCACGGCCACGGCGGCGGCACTGGTCGCCGGGTGCCGGCCGGGAGAGGCGACCGTGAACGGCCAGGGGCAGGAACGGCCCCCGGCCCGGGCGAGTACGAGCGCACCCGCGCGCGAGACACCGCCCCGGCCGCAGCGCACATACACCCACAAGGCCAAGCCCAAGCGGGTGGCGGCGCGCCCGCCACGCACCACGGCCCCCGCCGTGCCGCGGCGCACCGCACCGAGGGTGGCCCCGCCGGTGATCCCCCTCGGCAGCAGCGGGGACCGGGTGCGCGAGCTCCAGGCCCGGCTGCGCGCGCTCGGCCTCTTCCACCGGAACCCGACCGGGTACTTCGGCACGATCACACAGGCGTCGGTCAGCGCGTACCAGCGGGGCCACGGCCTCACGGCCACCGGCTCGGTGAGCCGGCGCACCTGGACCTCACTGCGCTCGGCGACGAAGCCGCCCACCCGCGACGAGCTCTACCCGCCGACCACCCTTCCGCTGGCCAAGCCGGACCCGCGGTGCCTGACCGGCCGGGTGCTGTGCATCAGCAAGACCAGCCGCACCCTGGCCTGGATGGTCAACGGCCGGGTGGTGTCGGCGATGGATGTGCGCTTCGGCTCGGAGTACACCCCGACCCGGGAGGGGCTGTTCCAGGTCAACTTCAAGAGCCGGGACCACGTCTCGACGATCTATCACACGCCGATGCCCTACGCGATGTTCTTCAGCGGCGGCCAGGCGGTGCACTACTCCTCGGACTTCGCCGCCCGCGGCTACAGCGGCGCCTCACACGGCTGTGTGAACGTCCGGGACAAGAAGAAGATCGCCGCGCTCTTCGGGAAGGTGAAGGCGGGCGACAAGGTCGTGGTCTACAAGTAGCCCTATCGCTCTGGGGTGCTGGGGTCTTCCGGCGAGTGAGCCGAAGGGGCGCGTCGCTGTCGAAAGGGAGAGCGCGCGCAGGGAGCGAGGAACGAGCGACCGAGCACGGTCGACCGTCGACAGCGACTTTTGCGCCCCGGAGGCGAACCGAGCCCCTCAAAAAGAGAGGGGCGGCGCGGGCAGAGCCGGGGGAACGTGCTC
>NZ_JBHYVB010000184.1:2131-19513 GCF_042750115.1 Streptomyces sp. NPDC059455 | reverse complement strand
CGCCGGCCCCCCGCCCCCCCCCCCTGCAGCGCGGCGGGCGGGCGCGCGGCGGGGTGCCCGCAGCACCCCCCGCGCCGAATGCGCGGAGCCGTCGGTACGGGGGGAACCTCGGCTCCCGCGCGGCCGATGACCAGTCGGCCCGTTTCTTTCAGCGTCACCGCTGAAAAAAACGTCACACCTGAGTGCCGGAGTCTCAGTCGGCACCCGTTTCCGCGGTGGTCGTGGGGTCGTCCGGAGTGGGCGGCTCCGTGGACTTCAAGGGATCAGCCGCGGTCGTGGGGTTGGTGGCGTCGGTCGGCGTGGCGGTGTCCGGCGGAGGGGGCGGCGGGACCGGGTCGCCGTCCCCGCCATCTTTTCCCGGATCGCCGCCGGAGTCGCCTCCGCTGTCCGAACCGGCGCTGTCACCGGAGCCGGACCCGGAACCGGAACCGCCGTTGGAGCCGCCGCCGTTGCCGCTGTCCGTGCCGCCGCTGTCACCGCCGCTGCCGGTGCTCTCGTCGCTGCGCGGGGTGTTGCCCGTGCCGTCGTCGGCGAGGACCTGCGTGCAGTAGCCGTGGATGGCGGACGCGCCGCCCGCCTCCTTCGTCAGCTTCTTCAGCGACTTCTTGTCGAGTTCCGCGCCCAGACCCGTTTCCGAGTCCAGATACCGGTGGCAGACGCTCAGGGCCCAGTTCGGCACGCCGGGCTGCCCCTGGGAGGAACCGTTCGACTTGCCGTTCTTGCCCTTGCCGTCGTGCTCCGGGTCGGAGGGAACCGTTCCGCCCTGGGCGCCGTTCGACCCCACATCGCTGGCATCGTTGTCGCCCGACCCACTGGGATCAGGCGACGTCGTACCGCCGTCCTGGGAGATCTCCGGATGGGCGGAGTCCCCGCCGGAACCGCCGTTCGACATGCTCACCGACGGGCCCGGAGTGTGGTCGCTCTGCCCGAACGGTGTCGGCAGTACCCCCGCGGCTGCCGCCACCGCGAATCCGCTGAGCGTACATCCGGCCACGACCGCGACCATGCCCGCGCGCAGCGGGCGCCGCAGCCGCGGCTGTCTCTCTCTGAACCGCCGGATCCGGTGCGGCCGCCGGGCCATGTCCATTTCGGCCACCTCGGCCACGGACCCCGCCTCGGCGTCGACCTCGACCCGGGCCGCCCGGAAGGCGGCCACGGCCGCCTCCTCACCGGGAAGCGCGGACGCGTCGGAGAGGGCCGCCGTACGGCCCGCCCCGGCGGCGGCGCTGAGTACGGCCGCCAACCGTTCCGCATCGGCATATGACTGGTCGCCCCGGCCGTCAGGAGCTGCAGGCTGCCCCTCGACCGGTTCGCCGCGAAGCAACCGCTCCGCGGCACTGTCATCCAGCCAGCTGTAGCGGTGGTCTTCGGCCATCACATGTCCTTCTGCGTTGGCGCGCGTGAATCCGTCACACCAGCAGACTTCGCCGCACCCGGCTTGGTTGCGCCGCCACCGTGTGACTCGCGTTGCCCTGGGACCGCGTCGAGCACCGAATCGCCCCCGACCGCGGGGCCGATCAGATCGGCGAGCCGCCGCAGCCCCCGGTGGGCGGCGGTGCGCACCGCCCCGGGCCGCTTGCCCAGCACCGCGGCCGCGCTCTTGGCGTCAAGACCGAGGACCACCCGGAGCACCACCGCCTCGGCCTGGTCCTGCGGCAGCTGAGAGATCAGCCCGAGCGCCTTGCCGGTGCCGATGGCCTCCATCGCCTCACCGGCCGTGTCCGCGTCGGACGGCCGGAACTCCAGCTCCGACTCATCGCCGCCGATGGCCGGGCGGCGGCCGCGCATCCGTATGTGGTCCAGCGCGCGATTGCGGGCTATCCGGGCCGCCCAGCCCCGGAAACGATCCGCGTCACCGCTAAATCGCTGCAGGTCACGGGCGATCTGCAGCCACGCTTCCGAGGTGATGTCCTCCGCGTCTCCATCACCGACCAGCGTGCGCACGTAGCCGAGGAGGCGAGGGTGCACGGACCGGTAGACGGTCCGGAAGGCGGTCTCGTCCCCTTCCTGCGCCGCGAGCACCGCGGCGGTCACTTCCGCGTCGTCCCCCTGCACGCTCTCTTCCTGCCCCACTCGGAGAATCCGTGGTCCAGTCGATTCCGGCGTAACCCGCGGGCTAACCCTGCCCGTAGGGCGGGTACTGCTGACCGGGCTGGCCGGGCGGCGGGGTCGGCGGCATCTGAGGGGCACCATACGGCGCGGAGCCGGGGGCCGGGGAGCCGTACGGGTTCGGCGACGGCATTCCGTACGGTGCCGGACCGGCCATCTGCGGAGGCAGCGAGGCCCGCTGCTCCTGCATCGCGGTGATCTGCCGGACCAGCAGCAGCGCCAGGACCGCCGCGGCCATGAAGATCACGATGGCGAACATGTCGAAGGCCAGGATGGAGTGCAGGCTCTCGATGTCGCTCTTCGCCTCCGAGGGAGTAGGGGAGTAGTCGTCGGCCTCCACCTTGCCCCGCAGCAGGTTGTACCGGACCCCACCGACGGCGTTGGTGACCAGTGCCACGATCCAGGTGACCCACCAGCCACCCAGCAGCCCGCGGCTGACGGCGTGCGGCCCCTGCGGGGAGCTGGCGCGCCAGATGTCGTTGGCGATCTGCTTGGGGAACCAGAGGTTGACCACCGGGGTGAACCACGAACCGGCCGCCCAGCCGCTGCTGAAGCGGTGCTGGCCGGGGGCGAAGACCTCGGCGTTCAGCCGCAGCCGCCGGAACCAGATCGCCCAGACCACGGCGATCGCGACGGTGAGCAGCGAGTAGATGACCTGGGCCGTGGTGAACATGTCGTCGGCGTCGTTCAGGTCGTCCTCGGTGATGGAGACCGACTTGCCCTCGACCGCGTCCAGCATGTCCCCGATCACGCTGTACTGGCCGGATCGCGCCACCAGGAGGAAGATGAGCGCGGGCAGCGCCAGCCCGAACAGCACGAGGAGCGTGGTGGAAAGCCCGCGCCGCAGATCGACCCCGCCGGTCGGCATGCCCATCGGCGGGGCGGCCGGATAGCCGTAGCCGCCGGGCATCGGCGGCGCCTGCGGCGGGACGGACGGCTGCTGCGGGGGACCGGACGGCTGCTGCTGAAGCTGCTGCTGGTACGTCCCGCATGCGGCACAGCGCCCGTCGGGGCCGACGGCGACAGCGCGGCAGTTCCCACACGGATACATGGTCTTTTGAGTCCCCCTGGGAACGTGACCGCTCCGGGCCACGCGAGAAAATAAGCCTCTGACCGCGCCCAGTGCGCGGACCTGCACGTTACGGGCATCCGACCGGTCCCGTCCAGAGCGGAACGAGCCCCGACCAGCGGGGTGAAGTCCCCGGTTTCGTGCAAGGGGAGGTGTGACGTAATCGAGGCGTGCGACGCTGTAAGGGGTACGAGCCTGATGCAGGCTCTCCTGATCGACGGTCGGGGCCTCTCCTGTGGGGGGTGGCGGCCCCGACCGTCCTTCTTTTCTCTCTCCCGGAACGCGTGCTCAGGCCCGGTGGCCGCCGCGCTCAGACCCCCAGCCGCTCCGCGAGCCGGGTGAAGCCGGACCAGCTCAGCGGCGGCTTCCCGGGGTCCCACACCCGCTGCGCCAGCGCCGCGAGCGGCAGCCGGATGCCCTGGGCCACCTGGGCGGGCGTCTGGGCCTCGGGCCGGTCGCCCCAGATCGCGAAGCGGGCGCCGAGGATCCGGTCGGGTCCGGTCAGGCTCTTGTCGGCGACGGGCGTGGAGCCGCGCAGTACCGCCGGGGACCAGTCCTCGTAGATGCGCTCCCCGGTCGGATAGGTGAAGCCGCCGGGCTGGCCGAGTACGTAGTAGAGGAAGGAGTCGTTGAGGTTGACCACCTTGCGGCCCTCCTTCAGATACTCCTGCGGCTGCCGTGCCGTCTCCTTCAGCCGTCCCGTCCAGTACTCGACCTCGATGTACTTCGCGGGCTGGACGACGCCGCCCGCGAAGAAGCCGTCGTTCCACGCCTTGGGCTGCTTGCCGAGCCGCCGCGCGAGCCGGGCCCGGTCGTTCAGCCAGCCGGTGACCAGATCCTGCACCCGGGCGCTGGGCCCGTACTTCCGCTTGGCGGCGGCCGCCAGCTCGGGGAACGACGCCTGGGGGTCCTTGACGATCAGCGCGAGGTACTCATCGGCGCCCAGGTGCCACCAGCGGCCGGGGAAGAGCGGGGCGTACTCGCGCATCAGGTCATCGACGATGCGGGCCGCCGCCGGATTGGAGATGTCCACCGAGCCCTGAAAGGTGGTGCCGCCCGCGTTGCGCAGCTGGAGCTGCGGATGGGCCCGGATGACGGCGCCGAGGTGGCCCGGCGAGTCGATCTCGGGGATGACGGTGATGTGCAGCCGCTGCCCGAGCGCGACGATCTGCCGGACCTGGTCCTTGGTGAGGTGCGGGGACGAGACGATCTCGGGGTGGCTGGTGCTCTGGATGCGGAAGCCCTGATCGTCCGAGAAGTGCAGGGCCAGCTGGTTGAGCTTGAGATCGGCCATCTCGCGCATCCGGGCCTCGATCCATCCGACCGAGTAGAACTTGCGCGCGATATCCAGGTTGAGGCCGCGCTGGGCGCGGCCGGGCCGGTCGTGGATCACACCCTCGGGGAGCCGGCCGCCGGAGCGCAGGGCCTGTTTCACGGTGCGGGTGCCGTAGAAGACGCCCGCGTCGGCGGGGCCGGTGATCCGGGCGCGGCCGCCCGCGACCTTCAGGGTGTACGCCTCGCCGCCGCCGCTCTGTTCCGGGGCGAGGGCGAGGGAGAGGTCACCGCGGCGGGCGGGGCCGGAGCTGGTGCGCAGCCCCAGCTCCGCGGCGATCATGCGGGCCTCGTCGGCGAGCGGGCCCTTGAGGTCGGCCACCACCCGGCTGTCGTCGCCGGGCCGCCAGCCGGGGCCCGAGGCCGGGGTGAAGTCGCGGACGGAGGGGATGGTGCGGGGCGGTGCGGAGGTCGCCGTGGCGTGCGGCGGGACGGCCGAGGGGGACCGCGCCGAGGTGGCGGTCGTGGCGTGTGGGGAGGACCGCGCGGGCGAGGAGCGGGTGCCCGACGGGTGCTGCCCGCCTTCCGTCTGCTGACAGCCGAGGGTTGTCAGGACGAGCGCGCCGACGGCCCCCGCGACGACACCACGGACGCAGGACGCCTTGGTGGCTCTGAGCGGCAATCCCATGGCGGTGTACCTCCTCCTCGGACCCTCCCCGCTTCGCGCGTTCGGCCGCTTGTGGCCGAAAAAAGCCCTGCGCCCCGAATGCCGTCCACCGCATGCGGTAAAACCTCCCCGTTCGGGTGATATCGCGTTCCCTCCGGCGCACCCACCTCCCCGCGTCGTTAGCGTGTACTGCTCACGCGCCCAGCCCATGTGTCCCACGCCTCCCCCGGGTCCGTCTCTCCGGGCGTCCGTTCCCATGCGCGCCTCATGCGTGTCCGAGGAGTCCACGCTGTCCAGGTCCAGGTCCAGGTCCCGCGCCGCCGCCCCCCACCTCGACCGGCTCAACACCGCCCCCGCCGACGCGGCCGAGGCCGCGCTCCTCTCCTGTTGCGGCAGCCGCCGCTGGGCCCGGCTGATCGCGGCCCACCGCCCGTACCCGGATCTGGAGGCGCTGCTGGCCGCCGGGGACGAGGCCAGCTACGACCTCACCCCCGCCGATCTGGACGAGGCGCTCGCGGACGAGTCGGTCGTCGGCCATGAGCTGCCGCCCGCGGACAGCCTGGGGTCGCCGGCCGCGCACACCGCGCTCCGGGCCGCCCACGACGCGTACGAGCGTCGATTCGGTCACGTTTTCGTCATCTGTCTGGATGGCCTGCGGCCCGAGGAGCGGCTGGACCGGCTGCTGACCGGGATCCGGGACCGGCTGGGCAACGAGTGGGAGCGGGAGCGGGACAACACCGCCGAGGAGCTGCGGCGCATCGCCCGGGGCAGACTGGCCCGGCTGACCGGAAATCGGTCCCGTTCCCCGGAAGTGCCCGGTTTCCGGATCGCATGATCGCCCGTCCGTGCTTGATCGATCACACTTGAGCCCCCCGGAGGGTTCCTCCGACAACACGTCGGTACGATGGCCAGGGCCGGTGGACCGTACCCGGCCGGGCCCGACCGACCGTGAAGCCGGCAGGCCCCAATCCCGCTTCCGGAGGGTTTTTCCGTGCCGGCTGGAACGCTGTATCGCGGCCGGGAAGGTATGTGGTCCTGGGTGGCTCATCGAGTCACCGGCGTCCTCATCTTCTTCTTCCTGTTCGTACATGTGCTGGACACCTCGCTGGTCCGCGTCTCGCCCGAGGCGTACGACAACGTGGTCGCCACGTACAAGAATCCCGTCGTGAACCTGATGGAGTACGGCCTGGTGGCCGCCATCCTGTTTCACGCTCTCAACGGCCTTCGCGTCATCGCCGTCGACTTCTGGTCCAAGGGCGCGAGGTACCAGCGTCAGATGCTCTGGGGCGTCGTCGGTATCTGGGTCGTGCTGATGGCCGGTGCCTTCTACCCGATCCTCCAGCACACGCTGCGCGAACTGTTCGGGAGCTGACGCACATGTCCGCCGAGACCACCACCCCCGCGAGCGACGCGGTCAGCGCGTACGACGTGGATCATCCGGCTCCGGTCATCGAACCGCCGCGGGCCCGCACTCGTAAGACGCCCAGGGCGACCCGGACGAACTTCGAGATGTACGGCTGGCTCTTCATGCGCCTGTCCGGCATCCTGCTGGTCGTCCTGGTCCTGGGCCATCTGCTGATCCAGCTGGTGCTGGACGGCGGTGTCACCAAGATCGGCTTCGCCTTCGTGGCCGGCCGCTGGGCCTCGCCGTTCTGGCAGGCATGGGATCTGATCATGCTCTGGCTCGCCACGCTGCACGGCGCGAACGGCCTGCGCACGATCATCAACGACTACGCGGAGCGGGACAACACCCGCCTGTGGCTGAAGGCGCTGCTCTACACGGCGGCGGGATTCACCATCGTGCTCGGCACTCTGGTGATCTTCACCTTCGACCCGAACATCCGCTAGGCCCCGGGGCTGAGGTATCCACTCATGAAGATCCACAAGTACGACACCGTCATCGTCGGCGCCGGCGGGGCCGGAATGCGCGCGGCCATCGAGTCGACCAAGCGCAGCCGCACCGCGGTGCTCACCAAGCTCTACCCGACCCGGTCCCACACCGGCGCCGCGCAGGGCGGCATGGCCGCCGCCCTCGCCAACGTCGAGGAGGACAACTGGGAGTGGCACACCTTCGACACGATCAAGGGCGGTGACTACCTGGTCGACCAGGACGCCGCCGAGATCCTGGCGAAGGAGGCCATCGACTCGGTCCTGGACCTCGAGAAGATGGGCCTGCCGTTCAACCGGACCCCGAACGGCACCATCGACCAGCGCCGCTTCGGCGGCCACAGCCGGAACCACGGCGAGGCCCCGGTCCGCCGGTCCTGCTACGCCTCGGACCGCACCGGTCACATGATCCTCCAGACGCTGTACCAGAACTGCGTCAAGGAGGGCGTGGAGTTCTACAACGAGTTCTACGTCCTGGACCTCCTGATGACCGAGGTCGACGGGGTCAAGCGCACCGCCGGTGTGGTGGCGTACGAACTGGCCACCGGTGAGCTGCACGTCTTCCAGGCGAAGGCCGTCGTCTTCGCCTCGGGCGGCTGCGGCAAGTTCTTCAAGGTGACCTCCAACGCCCACACCCTCACCGGTGACGGCCAGGCGGTCGCCTACCGGCGCGGGCTGCCGCTGGAGGACATGGAGTTCTTCCAGTTCCACCCGACCGGCATCTGGCGGATGGGCATCCTGCTGACGGAGGGCGCCCGCGGTGAGGGCGGCATCCTCCGCAACAAGGACGGCGAACGCTTCATGGAGAAGTACGCGCCGGTCATGAAGGACCTCGCCTCGCGCGACGTGGTCTCGCGGTCGATCTACACCGAGATCCGCGAGGGCCGCGGCTGCGGCCCCGAGGGCGACCACGTCTATCTGGACCTCACCCACCTGCCGCCGGAGCAGCTGGACGCCAAGCTGCCCGACATCACCGAGTTCGCGCGGACCTACCTCGGCATCGAGCCGTACACGGACCCGATCCCGATCCAGCCCACCGCGCACTACACGATGGGCGGCATCCCGACCAACGTCCAGGGCGAGGTGCTGGCGGACAACGACACCGTCGTGCCCGGCCTGTACGCGGCCGGCGAGGTCGCCTGCGTCTCGGTGCACGGCGCCAACCGCCTGGGCACCAACTCGCTGCTCGACATCAACGTCTTCGGCCGCCGGGCGGGCATCGCCGCCGCGGAGTACTCGGCCACGGCCGACTTCGTCGAGCTTCCGGAGGACCCGTCCGCGTTCGTCCAGGCGCAGGTCGAGAACCTGCGGGACGCGACCGGCACCGAGCGGGTCACCGAGGTCCGCAAGGCGCTCCAGGAGACCATGGACAAGAACGTCATGGTCTTCCGCACCGAGCAGACGCTCAAGGAGGCCGTCGAGGAGATCGGCCACCTGCGCGAGCGCTTCCGACACGTCAGCGTCCAGGACAAGGGCAAGCGGTTCAACACCGATCTGCTGGAGGCCATCGAGCTGGGCAACCTGCTCGACCTGGCCGAGGTCATGGCCATCTCCGCCCTGGCCCGCAAGGAGTCGCGCGGCGGTCACTACCGCGAGGACTACCCGAACCGCGACGACGTCAACTTCATGCGGCACACCATGGCGTACCGAGAGGTGGGCGCGGACGGCTCCGAGTCCATCCGCCTCGACTACAAGCCGGTCGTGCAGACCCGCTACCAGCCGATGGAGCGTAAGTACTGATGAGCACCCCCACGCTTGAGAAGTCCGACCAGGCCCCCGAGGCGGCCGACGCCACCGCCTCGCACCTGATCACCGTCACCTTCCGGATCCGGCGCTTCAACCCGGAGGTCTCGGACCAGGCGGTCTGGGAGGACTTCCAGATCGACATGGATCCGAAGGAGCGCGTCCTCGACGGCCTCCACAAGATCAAGTGGGAGCTGGACGGCACCCTGACCTTCCGCCGCTCCTGCGCCCACGGCATCTGCGGGTCCGACGCGATGCGGATCAACGGCCGCAACCGGCTGGCCTGCAAGACGCTGATCAAGGACATCAGCCCGGAGAAGCCCATCACGGTCGAGCCGATCAAGGGGCTCACGGTCCTCAAGGACCTGATCGTGGACATGGAGCCGTTCTTCCAGGCCTACCGCGATGTGATGCCCTTCCTGATCACGACGGGCAACGAGCCGACGCGTGAGCGGCTGCAGTCCGCGGCGGACCGCGAGCGGTTCGACGACACCACCAAGTGCATCCTGTGCGCCGCGTGCACCTCGTCGTGCCCGGTGTTCTGGAACGACGGCCAGTACTTCGGCCCGGCGGCGATCGTCAACGCGCACCGCTTCATCTTCGACTCGCGTGACGAGGGTGGTGAGCAGCGGCTGGAGATCCTGAACGACAAGGACGGCGTCTGGCGCTGCCGTACGACCTTCAACTGCACGGAGGCGTGCCCGCGGGGGATCGAGGTCACGAAGGCCATCCAGGAGGTGAAGCGCGCGCTGATCACGCGGCGCTTCTGAGTGCGCTTCCGAGTGCGCTTCTGAGTCACGAGGGCTGTGGCTTCCTAGGAGCTTGTGGGCGAGGGCCCCGCTTCCCGGGTTTCCGGGGGGGGGGGCCCTCGTCGTTGTGAGCCATTGGGGGCTATACACCCTGGGTATACACATGGCGTATAGTCGTGTGCATGGCCACCGCCTACGTTCTCCCGATCAAGACCGCTGCCGCGCTCTTCCCGCTGCTGGCGCTCTTACTGTTACTGCCGACAGCCGTCGCCCTGTACCGCCGTCACGGCGTGATGTCCCGAGGGCGGGCGCTGTCGCTGTACGGCTTCCTCTACTACTCGCTCACGGCCTTCTGCATGACGATCGTGCCGCTGCCGAAGCAGACCGCCGATATGTGCCGGCGGTTCGCGATGGTGGCCCATCCCCAGTGGATGCCCGGGAACACCTTCAGAGACATCTGGAAGGAAGCGGACCACAAGGTCGGGCTCAACGCGCTGGTCCTCCAGAACCCCGCCGTCGCCGGAACCGTCTTCAACCTTCTGCTGCTCCTTCCGCTCGGCATCTTCCTGCGCTACCACTTCCGGCGCTCGCTGCCCGCCACCGCCGCGATCGGCTTCGCGGTCTCGCTGTCCTTCGAGCTGACGCAGTGGACCGGGGTCTGGGGCCTCTACAACTGCCCGTACCGGCTCTTCGACGTGGACGACCTGCTCGTCAACACGGCCGGGGCGATGGCCGGTTGGCTGCTGGCCGGGCCACTCGCACGGATGCTGCCGACGCTGGAGACCCTGGACGGGCGGGCGCTGGCGGCGCGGCCGGTTCCGTTCGGGCGGCGGCTGACGGCGCTGGTCGTGGATGTGGCCGGATATGTCGTCGCCTCGGTGTTCACCGCCGCCGTGCTGATCTACCAGGGCGGATCGGCCCCGACCTGGATGCTGGTGGGGATCTTCGTGGCCTGGTTCGTGCTGCTGCCCCTGGCGACCGGGGCGACCCCCGGAAAGCGGCTGTTGCTGCTGAAGCTGGTGGCGGACGACGGCGGCCCGCTGGTGGCCTGGCGGCTGACGCTGCGCGCGCTGCTGATCGGGGCGCTGGTGATGCCGTTCCTGGCGGGGCTGTTCCTGGCCGTGCTGACGCTGCTGAACAAGCCGTATCTGTCGAGCCTGTTCGCCACCGTCCGCGACTCGGGCACGCAGGGCGCGGCGGAGATTCTCATGGCGCTGAGCCCCGCTCAGCTGCTGGCGGTACTGGTCGGGTTCACGCTGACGGCGGCGTGCGTACGGAAGACACTGCGCCACCCGGAGCGGCTCGCCCCGCACGACCGCATCTCGGGCATCCGCAACGCGACGCTGCCACACAGACGGGCGGTGCGGGCGGCTGAACGGGCCATTGAGCGACCTGCTGACCGACCCGCTGACCGACCCGCCGACCGGCGCGCTGACCGGCCCGCCCCGCCCGCTGACCGGCCCGCTGATCGGCCCGCTCCGGTCGAGGTGGCGCGGGCGGCCGAGGACGCGCCGGGGGCCGCACCCCGCCCCCCGGGGGTGACCGGGGGCCCCACTGGTCCGCGCCTCCGGCTTTGACATCTGACCCATCCGCGCCGGACGGGTCAGGGCCCGTGGAGGGGGACAGGTCGGGGCCCCGCCGGACGGGCCGAGGCCCGCGCCGGGCGGGCTGAGGGCGGGCTGGCGGCCAGCCGGGCGCGGGCGTTCAGGCGTGGGCGTTCAGGCGCGGGTCGAGGCGAGCTCCACGACGGTGACGTCCGGGGGCGCCCCGACCCGTACCGGCGGGCCCCAGGCGCCCGCGCCACGGGTCACATAGAGCTGGGTGTCGCCGTACCGCTCGAGCCCGGCGGCGGTCGGGTTGGCGAGCTCGGCCACATAGGTGCCGGGCCACAGCTGACCGCCGTGGGTGTGGCCGGAGAGCTGGAGATCCACGCCCGCCTTCACCGCGTCGTGGATCACCACCGGCTGATGGGCGAGCAGCACGGAGGCGCGTGAGCGGTCGCGGTCGCCCAGCGCCTTACCGAAGTCGGGGCCCTGGCCCTCGCTCTCGCCCGCGACGTCGTTCACCCCGGCGAGATCGAAGCCGGGCAGCTCGGTGCGCTCGTTCTCCAGGGGCCGCAGGCCCAGCTCGCGGACGTGGTCCACCCACTCGGCGGCGCCCGAGTAGTACTCGTGGTTGCCGGTGACGAAGTAGCTGCCGTGGCGGGCGCTCAGCCCACGCAGCGGCTCGGCGGCCGGGCCGAGGTCGGCCACGCTGCCGTCCACGAGGTCGCCGACGACGGCGACGAGGTCGGGGTTGGCGCGGTTGACCGCCGCGACCACCCGCCGGGTGTGGTCGCGGCCCAGGATCGGCCCGAGGTGGATATCGCTGACAACGGCGATCCGGAAGCCGTGCGCCCGGCGCGGCAGCTTGGCGAGCGGCACGGTGATCCGCTTGACCCGCGGCCCGCGCAACACGGTGTACGTCCCGTACCCCACCGTCCCGGCCGCCACGGCAGTGGCCCCGACGGCGACGGCCCGCGCGACGAAGAGGCGGCGAGAGGGCGCGGGGGCGGGGTCCGCGGAGTCCACTGCGTCCACGGGGTCCACGGAGTCCACGGAGTCCACGGAGTCCGCCGCGCCGCCCTTGGCGGCCGCCTGTGCGGTGGGCTTGGCGGCGTCGCCCTCGGCGACCTTGACCGCCCCGGCCACGGTGGGCTCCGTCGCCCCGACCGGGGCCTCGATGGCCCCGTCGGCGACGGCCTCGGCTTCACTCACCACACCCGCGCCCAGGCCATCTCCAGCCGCCGAGCCCTCGCGGCCGCCCGTGCCGACGGCCGCCGGAGCGGGAGCGGGAGCGGGAGCGGCGGCGCTGTCGTCGGCGAAAGCCGTCGGCAGCCCGCCTGACGGGCTGCCTGAGGCCCCCGGGCCCTCGGCCGACCGCACATCAGCGGACTTGCTCAGCCAGGCACGCAGCAGGGGGCGTACCGCCTCGCCCGCCAGGAGGGCCAGGGTCAGGTACAGGAGCAGGGCGAGCCAGAGGTAGCCCGGCCAGGCGAGGGCGCGCTGGAGGAGGAAGGGCGCGCCCGCGCGGC
The DNA here is from genome assembly GCF_042750115.1 of Streptomyces sp. NPDC059455. Lineage (NCBI taxonomy): Bacteria > Bacillati > Actinomycetota > Actinomycetes > Kitasatosporales > Streptomycetaceae > Streptomyces > Streptomyces sp. NPDC059455. The sequence continues at coordinate 6,944 of NZ_JBHYVB010000184.1, read as the reverse complement.
CCGCGATCAGCGCGCCGACGCTGATCAGCGGCAGCGCGAAGGCCGCCGCCGTGCCCGTACGGCGCGCCCGTCCCCCGCGCGCCGTCGTATCGCGGACGAGCCGCCGCCACACGTACCAGTGGACGCCGGTCAGCAGACCGACGACGACCAGTGCGATCAGGACGTAGAGCACGACCATCCCCGGTCCCCTCCCCTGGCGACTACGCGGCTACCTGCCACGGCCGCCTGCCACAACTGCCTGGAACGGCTACTCGGAGGCGTCGTTCCGACGCAGGGCGCGCACACCACGCAACCCGATCACCCCGATCGCCGTCCCCAAGAGAAACGAGGTGATCGCGAGCAGCAGATGCACCCAAAAGTACGCGGTGGGGTCGCCGGAGTCGTCGAAGGCGAGTCCGCTGGCGTCCTTCCACAAATTTTTGACAAAGGTGAACCAGATGACCCAGCTCCAGACCCCGAAGGCGAGCAGGAACCAGGACACGGGGCGGCTGAGCTTCATGGTCTCCAGTATGGGCAAGGCCTCCCATACCTCCACGCGGGGGTCTGCCGTCAATACGTCGGCGCTGCTGTCGCTCTCCTCAGCGACGACAGGTACGTTCACCTCCGTGCCCACACCTTCCTTCACCAGCACTCACGTCCGACACAGCACCCGTAAGAGCACCGGCAAGAGCACCGGCAAGAGCATCCGTAAGAGCACCGACAAGATCTCCGGCAAGAGCCGCACCCCCGCCCGCCGCGCCGTGGCCCCGCTGGCCGCCACCGCCGCCGCCCTCCTGCTGTGCGGGCCGCTCGCCGCCGCCCCGGCGCACGCCGCCGACCAGCCGGGCGGTTCCACCGACGCGGTCAAGCCGCCCGCGCACATGTCCACGGTGGGCGGGAAGCGGCTCGGCCGCCCCGACACCCAGGTGGACCCGAAGCCGGGCGCGCCCGCGCTGCCCAAGGGGCTCAGCGGGAAGTCGTGGCTGGTGGCCGACGCCGAGTCGGGCGATGTGCTCGCCTCGCACAACGCCCACTGGCAGCTGCCGCCCGCGTCCACGCTGAAGATGCTGTTCGCGGACACGCTGCTGCCGAAGATGCCGAAGACGAAGACCCACAAGGTGCAGCTGTCCGACCTGGAGGGGATGGGTGAGGGCAGCAGCCTGGTCGGGGTCAAGGAGAACTACACCTACTCGGTCCACGACCTGTGGCTCGGCGTCTTCCTGCGCTCGGGCAACGACGCGGTGCATGTGCTGGCGGCCATGAACGGCGGGGTCCCGGCGACCGTAAGGGAGATGCAGGCACACGCGAAGTACCTGAACGCCCGGGACACCCATGTGGTCACCCCGGACGGCTACGACGAGAAGGGCCAGGTCAGCAGCGCGTACGATCTGACCCTCTTCGCCCGCTCGGGGCTGCAGAAGGCGGACTTCCGGGAGTACTGCTCGACGGCGGCCGCGCAGTTCCCCGGGACGTTCGAGAAGGACAAGAAGGGCAAGAAGACCCGCTCCAGCTTCGGCATCCAGAACACCAACCGGCTGCTGACCGGCCTCGGCGTCGACCCCTACAAGGGCATCGCCGGGGTCAAGAACGGCAACACCACGAACGCGGGCGCCACCTTCACCGGCGTCGCCCAGCGCGGCAACCGGGTGCTGCTGGTCACCGTCATGAACCCGCAGCAGAAGGAGATGAACGAGGTCTACAAGGAGACCGCGAAGCTCTTCGACTGGGGGTTCAAGGCGTCGGGCTCGGTGAACCCGGTCGGCACCCTCGTCCGGCCGGGCGCGGCGGGCGCGAACCACTCCTCGGCCGGTGACGAGGACGGCCATAAGCACGCCCAGGCGTCCGTCTCGGCGGACGACGGAAGCTCGGGCGGTATGTGGACCGCGGTGGGCATCACGGGCGGCTCCCTGGCGCTGCTGGGCGCGGTGGCCTTCGGGGTGCACCGCCGCTGGCCGCTCCCGGAGCTGGTGCGCCGCCGCTCACGCGACTGAGCGAAGCCCCTACGGTCGCCGTGGCCGCCTTACGGTCGCCGCCGTCCGCTGTCACGCCGCCGCCGGCGGGCCCTCCGGCCCGCCGGCGCGGTGCTTTTCGACCTCCGGCTCGGACGGCCCGGATGGCTCGGACAGCTCCGACGGCTCGGGCGGCTCCGACGGCTCCTCCGGCTCGGAGGGCTGCGCCGTGTCCGCCTCGGCCGCCCATTCCGCCTCGTGCTCGGCCTGGGCGGCGGGCGGGGTGGCGGTCCAGGCGGCGCAGTACAGCGTGAGTTTCGCGGTGAAGTTGATCCACAGCAGCAGCGCGATGGGTACCCCGAACGCCCCGTACATGCTCTTGGCCGCCACGTCCTTCAGATAGCTGCTGAGCAGCAGCTTGAGCAGTTCGAAGCCGATCGCCCCGATGAGCGCGGCGACCGCGACCGTACGGCGGGGCGGCTCCACGCCGGGGAGCCAGGTCAGCACGTAGCACAGCAGCAGGAAGTCGGCGCCGACGGCGATGAGGAACGCGGCGATCCGCAGCAGCCAGCCGCCGACCCCGTTCTCGGGGATGCCGATGAGCCGGGCGACCCGGCCCACGGCGGTGGCGGCCAGGGCGGACACGGCGAACGAGACGAGCGCCACACCGCCCAGCCCGATCAGCACGAACGCGTCCTTGACCTTGCGCACCAGCGGATTGCCGGGGTCCTCCTCCAGCTCCCATACGGCGCGCAGGCACTCGCGCAGCGAGCCCACCCAGCTGATGCCGGTGAACAGCAGCAGGGCGCCCGCGACGACCCCGATGGTGGCGGCGTTCTGGACGAGCGCGTTCAGGTCGAGCTGGCCGGAGATACCGGGGATCTGCTGGGCGAGCTTCTTCTGGAGCTGCGCCATCTGCGACTGGCTGAGCGTCGCCGCGCCGATCGCCGTACCGACGACGATGAGCGGGAAGAAGGCGATGAAGCTGGTGAACGTGATCGCGGCGGCGAGCCGCGTCCAGTGGACGCGGTCGAGCCGTTCGTACGTACGCCAGGCATGGGTGCGCATCAGCCAGGCCAGGGCGGGGCCGACGACAGGCAGCCGGGTCAACGATTCCATGATCAGCAACTACCCTTCTGCGCGTTGTCATTCCTCGGCGCGCCGGACGCGCGGTACGGATATCCGGGTTCCCCGGACCGGCGCTCCCCTCATCACTCTTTTCGGTGAGGGCGCGCATACGGACGCACGATCACTCCATATGCCACGGATCGTGGGGATAAGTTCCCTCCATGAAGGACGTCGTCGGTTCCCCGCAGTCGCTGCTCGTCCTGGGCGGTACGTCCGAGATCGCCCTGGCGACCGTCCGCCGCCTGATCACCCGGCGCGCCCGTACGGTCTGGCTGGCCGGCCGTCCCTCGCCCGCCCTGGAGTCGACCGCGCGGCAACTGCGGGACCTCGGTGCCGACACCCTTACGGTGCCCTTCGACGCGCTCGACCCCGAGGCCCACGAGGTGACCCTGGGCAAGGTCTTCGCCGAGGACGACATCGATCTGGTGCTGCTGGCCTTCGGGGTCATGGGCGTCCAGGCGCGGGACGAGACCGATCCCCCGGCGGCGGTCCGGGTCGCCCAGACCAACTACACCGGCGCCGTCTCCGCGGCCCTGATCTGCGCCAACGCCATGCGCCGCCAGGGCCATGGCTCACTGGTGGTGCTCTCCTCGGCCGCCGCCGGACGGGTCAGTACGAAGCTCACGGCCGGGCTGCGGCCCACGCCGCTGGCCACCTCGCCCCAGGCGGTCGCCGAGGCCATCGAGGAGGGGCTGCGGCGGCGCGCACCGGTCGTCTGGGCGCCGGGCGCGCTGCGGCTGATGACGGCGGCACACCGCCTGCTGCCCCGCGCCGCCTCCCGCCTCCGCCGCGTGGGCGCGGCCGGCCACGACGGGCCCGCGGATGGCTGACGCACCGGAGCCCCCACGGAGCGTTCCGGCGGAACGCTCAGTGAGAGGGTGCCGCCGGGCGAGAGAGATCCACCTGACGGGGCACCACGGGCGGCGCACCGCCCGGCTGTTCATCCGCCCCGAAGGGGTATTCGCGGTCCAGCTGCCAGACCCCGTCCGCCCCCTGCTCGTACAGCGCGAAGCCGGTGATCGTCCAGGCGGCCTCGTACTCCTTGAGCTCCGCGAACGCCCGGTCCATCGCCTCCTCGTCGATCCCGTGCGCGACCGTGACATGCGGGTGGTACGGGAACTGCAGCTCACGCGCGCACGGCCCGGACTCCGCCCGGATCCGCTCCTGGAGCGCCGCGCACTCCTCCGCGCCCTCGACGATCCTGACGAAGACCACCGGCGAGAGCGGCCGGAAGGTGCCGGTGCCCTCCAGCCGCATCGGGAACGGCCGCCCCTCGGCCGCGACCCGCGCCAGATGGTCCTCCACGGCGGGCAGCGCCGAGACGTCGACCTCGGTCGGCGGCAGAAGGGTGACATGTGTGGGGATGCCATGGGCGGCCGGGTCCCCGAAGCCCGCGCGCCGCTCCTGGAGGAAGCTGCCGTACGGCTCCGGGACCGCGATCGAAACGCCGAGCGTTACGGTCCCCACTGCGTTCTCCCTCCTGGCCCTCCCGGGCTGCTGGGTTCTGGCCGCTGCACCCGTGTCAGTGTGGCGGCTGCGCCGCCCTCGCGGCTAGATTCCTCGGTCCTTTGGCACACCCGCCCAAAGGCCCCCTGGTCAGGGGGCCGGACCGGTGTGTTCCGCTGTCCGCGCGTCCGTATTGGTACGTGCGCGGGGCGGGGGGGGGGGGCGGGGGGGGGGGGCGCGGGGGGGGGGGGGGCCGCGCCCCCCCGCCCGGCCGGGAGACACCCGGGTGGTTGGGTGGTGGCGCGGGGTGT
>NZ_JBHYVB010000184.1:0-2121 GCF_042750115.1 Streptomyces sp. NPDC059455 | reverse complement strand
CGCGACCGTTTTGGAACGGGCGCGGGGCGCGCCGTGCTCACCGGGCGGTGCGCACGGCGCTCGGCGTGCCGCTCAGCGCGCCGCGGGCAGGAAGCCCACCTTGTCGTAGGTGGCGGCCAGCGTCTCGGCGGCGACGGCTCGGGCCTTGTCCGCGCCCTTGGCCAGGATTCCGTCCAACGTCGCGGGGTCGCCCAGGTATTCCTGGGTCCGCTCGCGGAACGGGGTGACCCACTCGACCAGCACCTCGGAGAGGTCGGTCTTGAGCGCGCCGTAGCCCTTGCCCTCGTAACGGCGCTCCAACTCCGCGATGGCGGTGCCGGTCAGAGTGGAGTAGATGGTCAGCAGATTGCTGACGCCCGGCTTCTTCTCCTCGTCGAAGCGGATCTCCGTCTCGAGGTCGGTCACCGCGCTCTTGATCTTCTTCGCCGAGGCCTTGGGCTCGTCGAGGAGGCTGACGATGCCCTTCGGTGTGGACGCCGACTTGCTCATCTTGATCGTCGGGTCCTGGAGGTCGTAGATCTTCCCCGTCTCCTTGACGATGTACGGCTCGGGGACGGTGAAGATCTCGCCGAAGCGGCCGTTGAAGCGGTCGGCCAGATCGCGGGTGAGCTCGATGTGCTGGCGCTGGTCCTCGCCGACGGGGACGTGGTTGGCCTGGTAGAGCAGGATGTCCGCGACCTGGAGGATCGGGTAGGTGAAGAGGCCGACGGTGGCCCGGTCGGCGCCGTGCTTGGCCGACTTGTCCTTGAACTGCGTCATCCGGGACGCCTCGCCGAAGCCGGTGAGACAGTTCATCACCCAGCCGAGCTGAGCGTGCTCGGGCACATGGCTCTGGATGAAGAGCGTGCAGCGGTCCGGGTCCAGGCCGGAGGCAAGCAGCTGGGCCGCGGCGAGCCGGCTGTTGGCGCGCAGCTCCGCCGGATCCTGCGGCACGGTGATCGCGTGCAGGTCGACCACGGTGTAGAACGCGTCGTGGGTCTCCTGCAGCGCGACGTACTGCCGGATCGCGCCGAGGTAGTTGCCGAGGTGGAAGGAACCTGCGGTGGGCTGGATACCGGAGAGCGCACGGGGACGATCGAGGGCCATGGCACCCATTCTCTCAGGTGTGGAACCAGACTCCGTCCGCCGGTGTATGAGATGTGTGAGGACTGGTGAAGCACAGATCATCGCGCGGGTGCGGGCCGGCGACGCCGAGGCGTATGCCGAGCTGGTGCGGGCCCATGCGCCGATCGCGCACCGCACCGCCCGACTGCTCGGGGCGGGCGCGGATGCCGAGGATGTGGTGCAGGACGCCTTTGTGAAGGCGTATCTCGCGCTCGGGCGGTTCCAGAGCGAGGCGGCGTTCCGGCCCTGGCTGCTGCGGATCGTCGCCCATGAGACGAGTAACGCGGTGCGCTCGGCGCGCCGGAGGCGCACGGCGGCGGACCGGGAGGGGGCGCTGCTGGCCGGAGCCGAGCCGGTGATACCGGAGTCGGCCGATCCGGCGGCCGTGGCGCTGGCGGGCGAGCGGCGGGCGCGGCTGCTGGCCGCGCTGGAGGAGCTGAGCGAGCCGCAGCGGCGGGTGGTGATCTACCGCTATCTGCTGGATCTGGACGAGGGGGAGACCGCGGAGGCGCTGGGCTGGCCGCGCGGCACGGTGAAATCGCGGCTGAGCCGCGCCCTGAGACGGCTGGAGCGGCTGCTGGGGCCGCCGGAGACCTCGGAGACGTCGGAGATCTCCGAGACCTCGAAGACCGAGAGGGAGACGGCCGATGAGATGGAGTGGGGAGGCGCAGGAGATGGCCGAGGAAGGGCTGCCCGGAGAGTTGCGGGCGCTCGGGCGGGGGCCGGGGATATCGCCGTCCGGCGCACCGTCGCGGCACGGCGCGCCGCAAGCGGGCGGCGTGGAGCCGGAGGACGGCGCGCCCCCGGGGGCAGCGGAGGGCGGCGTCCCGCCGGAGGGCGGGGAGACGCTGGTCGAGCGGGTGCTCGCCCGGATCGTGGGCCTGCCGGTGCCGGTGGCCGACGACGACCGGATCCTGGAGGAGCAGTGGTGGCGGCCCCCCGGCCGCCCCGGGGGGCGGGGGGGGGCCCCCCCCGGGGGGGGGCCCGGGGGGCGCCCCCGGGCGGGGGGGGGGCCCC
>NZ_JBHYVB010000183.1:21482-23271 GCF_042750115.1 Streptomyces sp. NPDC059455 | reverse complement strand
ACCCTCCGGAGTCTGGAGCGCAGCCCCGGCGCTCCGGGGTCTGGGGCGGAGCCCCAGTTCCGGGAAGGGGCGGGTAGGGGAACAGCCCGCCGCAGGCGCCAAGCTCCGTCGGACGCCCCCTTAGGCGCTCTTCGCCCGCTCCACGCCCCCGGCGCGGTCGGCCGGACGGTCCGCGGGCTGATCCGTACGGTCCGTGTGGTCCGTGTGGTCCGTGTGATCCGCGTCATTCTTACGGTCGGGGCCGTCCGGCCCCTCCGTCCCGTCCGGGATGACCGCCGACACCCGGAAGCCACCCGCCTCCGTGGCCCCCGACACAAAGCCCCCGCCGAGCGTCGAGACCCGCTCCCGCATCCCGACCAGGCCGTTCCCCCCGCTCGGCAGCCCCGCGTCCGCCGCCCCGCGCTCCGATGGTCCGTTCTCCACCTGGACCGCGATCTCGGCGGTGCGGTGCGCCACCCGGACCCGGGCGCTCGCGCCCGGGGCGTGCTTGTGGACGTTGGTCAGCGCCTCCTGGACCACCCGGTAGGCCGTCTGCTCCACCGGAGCCGCGTACCGCCGCTCCTCGCCCTCGACCGAGAGCTCCACGGCCATCCCCGCCGCCCGGGACTGCCCGACCAGCGCCTCCAGCTCCGCCAGCCGCGGCCCCCCGGCCACCTCCGCACCCTTCCCGGCCGCTCCCGCGGCCCCCGCGGCCTTCGCGGCGGCCGAGGCCGCGGCCGCCACCCCCGCCAGCGGCCTCTCCTCGGCGACGGCCCCGGCGGCCCCGGCAGCATCGGAGGCGTCGACGGAGGAGGACCTGGCGGAGGAGGACCCGGCGGAGGAGGACCCGGCGGAAGAGAACCCAGCGGCGGCGGAAGACGAGGACCCGGCGGCGAACGCCGCCCCCGCCCGCAGCCCGTCCTCCGACCTCAGCACCCCCAGCATCTGCCGCAGTTCCGTCAGCGCCTGCCGCCCCATGTCGCCCACCAGCGCCGCGTTCTTCGACGCCTTCTCCGGATCCTTGAGCGCCACCGCCTGCAGCGCCGCCGCGTGCACCACCATCAGGCTCACCCGGTGCGCCACCACGTCGTGCATCTCGCGCGCGATCCGGGTCCGCTCCTCGTTACGGGCCCACTCGGCCCGTTCCTCCGCCCGCTCCGCGAGCAGCGAGAGTTCCCGCTCCAGACCGTCCGCCCGCTCCCGCAGGCTCTCCACCAGCCGCCGCCGCGCCCGGACGTACAATCCCAGCAGCACGGGCGGGGCGGTCAGCCCCAGGGTGAGCACCGTGGCGAACATCGGGGCCTCCCACACGGAGGTTCCCAGACCGCTCTGGGGGTTGTCCCGGCGGAGGCCGATCACCGTGACGAGGAAGCTGCCCACCGCCGCCATCCCGGCCAGCACCGCCGTGATCCGGCGCGGCACCTCGGACGAGGCGAGGGTGTAGAGCCCCACGACGCCGAGCAGCACGCCCATTTCGGCGGGGCTGACCGCGATCGATATCAGCACCACGGCGATCGCCCAGCGGCGCCGCAGCACCAGCGTGGCGCCGACGAGCACCCCGATCAACACCCCGGCGGCCACCGGAATCCGGGCATCGCGGGCGAAACCGACACCCTCCGCCGCGCACTCGATCGACGACGCCACGGCGAGCAGGACATCGAGCCCCATACTCCGCCGCCGCGCCCACCACCACGGCCCCGGGGGGGGGCCCCCCCCCCCCCCCCCCCCCCCCCCCCCCCCACAAACGGGGCCCCCCAACCGCGCGGGGGCCCCGCCGGTGCAGGGTGCCCCCCGGGCCGCCCCCCGCCCC
>NZ_JBHYVB010000183.1:17465-21472 GCF_042750115.1 Streptomyces sp. NPDC059455 | reverse complement strand
CGCCCGCGGCGCATAGTTTGGCCGCGCCCCGGGGGCGGGGGCGCGCCCCCCCCCCCCGCCCCCGCCCCCCCCCCCCCCCCGCCGGGGGGGCCCCCCCCCCCCCCCCCCCCGCCTCTTCCCCCGTCGAACTCATAGCGACCAGCCTACGGCGGGGCGCCAGCGCTTTTCCCGGTGACACGGCGGCGCGCCGCCGCGCCGTTCGCGCCCCCGACGGGGTGGCGCATACCGTCGCACGGAGGGCTCCTGGTACGGCATAGTGGAGGGCGCCGAAGCGGCGATCTGATCGAATTCCGGTCAGATGGCTTGCGCCATCCCCCGTGGTGTAATTGGCAGCACAGTGGCTTTTGGTGCCATTTGTCCGGGTTCGAGTCCTGGCGGGGGAGCTTCACATTCCGCCCCGGATCCCGCCTCGCGTTCCGCCTTCCCGGGGTCTGACCTCCCGGCTCGGGACCCTCCTTCCTTTCCGCCCGGAAACCTCTCGGTATCCTGCGGGTGTCCACCCCCGAAGCCGAAGGGCACACCCGTGAGCGCCAACCGCCCGGCAGCCGTCGTCGTCCTCGCAGCGGGTGAGGGCACCCGCATGAAATCGGCGACCCCGAAGGTTCTGCACGCCCTCTGCGGCCGCTCCCTCGTCGGGCATGTCGTCGCCGCCTCCCGTGAGCTCTCCCCCGAACATCTCGTGGTCGTGGTCGGCCACGCCCGGGAGCAGGTCTCCGCGCATCTGGCCGAGACCGACGCCGAGGTGCGCACCGCCGTCCAGCACGAGCAGAACGGCACCGGGCACGCCGTCCGGATGGGCCTGGAGGAGCTGTCCGACAGCGGGGTCGCCCTCGACGGCACCGTGATCGTCGTCTGCGGCGACACCCCGCTGCTGACCGGCGAGACGCTCCAGCGGCTCGCCGCGGCCCACGACGCCGACGGCAACGCCGTGACCGTGCTGTCCGCCGAGGTCCCCGACGCCACCGGCTACGGCCGGATCGTGCGGGAGGACGCGACGGGTGCCGTCACCGCGATCGTGGAGCACAAGGACGCGACCGACGCGCAGCGCGCGATCCGCGAGATCAACTCCGGGGTCTTCGCCTTCGACGCCCAGCTGCTCACCGACGCCCTCGGCAAGGTGCGCACCGACAACAGCCAGGGTGAGGAGTACCTCACCGATGTGCTCGGCATCCTGCGCGAGGCCGGGCACCGGGTGGGCGCGTGCGTGGCGGGCGACCACCGCGAGATCGTCGGGATCAACAACCGCGTCCAGCTGGCCGAGGCCCGCAGGCTGCTGAACGAGCGGCTGCTGGAGCGGGCGATGCTGAGCGGTGTGACCGTCGTCGACCCCGCCACCACCTGGATCGACGTGACCGTCACCTTCGAGCCGGACGCGCTGGTCCACCCGGGCACCCAGCTGCTGGGCGCCACCCACCTGGCCACGGACGCCCAGGTCGGGCCGAACTCCCGGCTCACCGACACCACCGTCGGCCGGGGCGCGGCCGTCTCGTTCACCGTCGCGGACGGCGCGGAGATCGGCGCGGGGGCGAGCGTGGGGCCGTACGCGTATCTGCGCCCCGGGACCCGGCTGGGGGCCAAGGCCAAGGCCGGCACGTATGTGGAGATGAAGAACGCCACGATCGGCGAGGGCACCAAGGTGCCGCATCTGTCCTACGTGGGCGACGCGACGATCGGCGAGCAGACCAATATCGGCGCCGCCAGTGTCTTCGTGAACTACGACGGTGTGAACAAGCACCACACCACCATCGGCAGCCACTGCCGGACCGGGGCCGACAACATGCTTGTGGCTCCCGTCACGATCGGGGACGGTGCTTACACCGCCGCCGGATCGGTCATCACCAAGGATGTGCCCCCGGGCTCGCTCGCCGTCGCACGCGGACAGCAGCGGAACATCGAGGGCTGGGTCGCCCGCAAGCGCCCCGGAAGCGCCGCGGCGCGAGCCGCCGAGGCCGCTCGTCGGGAGGACGAGGGTCAGCAGTGACATCTGCACAGGTACACCGTGCGGGGCGTACGGTGAGAAGTGCACCAAAGTGACATCCAAGGAGACTTGTTGTGACCGGGATCAAGACGACCGGCGAGAAGAAGCTGATGCTCTTCTCCGGCCGCGCCCACCCCGAGCTGGCCGAGGAGGTCGCCCATGAGCTGGGCGTCAGCTTGGTCCCGACCAAGGCATTCGACTTCGCCAACGGCGAGATCTACGTCCGCTTCCAGGAGTCGGCGCGCGGCGCCGACTGCTTTTTGATCCAGAGCCACACGACTCCGATCAATAAGTGGATCATGGAGCAGCTCATCATGGTCGATGCGCTGAAGCGGGCCTCCGCGCGCTCGATCACGGTGATCGTTCCGTTCTACGGCTACGCCCGTCAGGACAAGAAGCACCGTGGCCGCGAGCCGATCTCGGCCCGGCTGGTCGCCGACATGCTGAAGACCGCGGGTGCCGACCGGATCCTCACGGTCGATCTGCACACCGACCAGATCCAGGGCTTCTTCGACGGCCCGGTGGACCACCTCTTCGCACTGCCGGTGCTCGCGGACTACGTGGGCGCCAAGGTCGACAAGTCCAAGCTCACCGTGGTGTCGCCGGACGCCGGCCGGGTGCGGGTCGCGGACCGCTGGTGCGACCGGCTGGGCGCGCCGCTGGCGATCGTGCACAAGCGGCGGGACCCGGACGTGGCCAACCAGGTCACGGTGCACGAGGTGGTCGGCGATGTGCGGGGCCGGGTATGTGTGCTGGTCGACGACATGGTCGACACCGGTGGCACCATCTGCGCGGCGGCGGACGCGCTGTTCGCGAACGGCGCGGAGGACGTGATCGTGACCGCCACCCACGGTGTGCTGTCGGGTCCGGCCGCGGACCGGCTGAAGAACTCCAAGGTCAGTGAGTTCGTCTTCACCAACACCCTGCCGACTCCCAGCGAGGTGGAGCTGGACAAGGTGACCGTGCTGTCGATGGCGCCGACGGTCGCCCGCGCGGTCCAGGAGGTCTTCGAGGACGGCTCGGTGACCAGCCTGTTCGAGGAGCAAGCGTGAGCGGCTTAACCTCCCCGGACCGAACGTAGAGGCCACTCCCGTCAGGGGGTGGCCTCAGCCGTTGGCAGAGGCACTCTCGGCCATTGGTAGAATCGTGGGGTTGCTCGGCGAGGGAGGCCGCTTCTCACAGCGGCTGTCCGTTATCGACGCGCTCTTCGTAGCAGGTCTGTCGTGGGCCGGGTGACGCCCACACACCGTAAACGATCTACGAGGAGTGCCCCATGGCCGAGGTCAAGATCTCCGCAAAGCCCCGCACCGAATTCGGCAAGGGTGCCGCCCGCCGTACCCGCGCCGCCGATCGCGTTCCCGGCGTTATCTACGGCCACGGCGTCGAGCCGCTGCATGTCACGCTGCCGGCGCACGCCCTGCTGATGGCGCTGAAGACCCCGAACGTGCTGATCCGTCTGGACGTCGAGGGCGGCAAGGACGAGCTGGTCATCCCGAAGGCCGTGCAGCGCCACCCCATCAAGATCGGCGTGCTGGAGCACATCGACCTGCTGCTGGTGAAGAAGGGTGAGAAGGTCACCGTCGAGGTGCCGATCCTCACCGAGGGCGACCTGGCCCCGGGCGGCAACCTGCTCGAGCACCTGCTGAACGCCCTGCCGGTCGAGACCGAGGCGACCCACATCCCGGAGTCGGTCACCGTCTCCATCGCGGGCCTGGACGCGGGTGCCACCATCCACGCCAAGGACATCACCCTCCCGGCGGGCACCACGCTGGCCGTCGAGGAGGACGCGGCCGTGCTGCAGGTCGTCGCCGCCCAGGCCGAGGCCCCGGCCGAGGAGGGCACCGAGGGCGAAGGCGAGGGCGCCGAGGCGTAATCTGCGCCTGCTCCCTTTTCGCTTCTCCGGCCCCCGGGCCCCCCCCCGGGGGGGGGGGGGGCGGCCCGCCCCAAGGATAGAACAACACAATACGGGCGCAACCCCCCCCCCGCGAGGGGTGGGGCGCCGGCCACCCCGGGGCGGGGACCGCGGCCA
>NZ_JBHYVB010000183.1:0-17455 GCF_042750115.1 Streptomyces sp. NPDC059455 | reverse complement strand
GGTGGCGGCAAGGGGGGGCGCGGGGGGGGCGCCCGGGGCTTAAGCTCCGCCGGCTCATTTTGCCGGTCGCCGCCGGCCTCCCCCCCCCCTGGGGGGGGGGGGGGCGCCCGTCCTCAAGGAGAGACATCCAGATGACGGACGACACGAGCCCCTGGCTTGTGGTGGGCCTCGGCAACCCCGGTGGCGAGTACGCGGGCAACCGCCACAACGTCGGCTTCATGGTGGCCGATCTGCTGGCCGAGCGGATGGGCGCCCGTTTCAAGGCGCACAAGTCCCGGGCCCAGGTCGTCGAGGGCCGGGTGGGTCCGCCCGGTCCGGCGAGCCGCCGGGTCGTGATCGCCAAGCCGATGTCCTTCATGAACCTCTCGGGCGGTCCGGTGACCGCGCTGCGCGACTTCTACAAGGTGCCGGTCGGTCATGTCGTGGCCGTCCATGACGAATTGGACATCGATTACGGGGCACTGCGGTTGAAGATCGGCGGGGGTGACAATGGCCACAATGGGCTGAAGTCGATCACCAAATCGCTGGGGGCTGACTACTGCCGGGTGCGCTTCGGGATCGGCCGCCCGCCGGGCCGGATGGATGTCGCGGCGTTCGTCCTCAAGGACTTTTCCGCTGCGGAGCGCCGGGAGTTGGACTACTTCGTGGACCGCGCGGCGGACGCGGTGGAGACGCTCATCGCGGACGGGCTCGAGCGCGCGCAGGGGACGTACAACTCCTGAAAAACGCCCTTCGCCCGTTTGTTCGGCGGAAGGTTGACCAGGAGCCTCGGGATGGCGAGGATCGCCGCCATGGCTTTCACCGGTGTGACCAAGCGCAGCCGTTCGCGGCGGGCGGGCGAGAGCGCGTACGGGTTTCTGTTGCTGGCGAAGAACGTGGCGATGGTGCTCGTCGCGCTGCTGATCCTGGTCGCCGGGGTGTGGTCCTCCTGGGGCGACGCCAAGCCGTCGATGCTGACCAAGGGGCTTGAGCGCGGCACCGTCACGGTCTCCGACTGCGGCGACGAATGGTGCACCGGCTCCTTCACCCCGGCCCAGAAGGGCGGCAAGTCCCGTGGCCGGGTACGGATCGACGAGGCGGTCACGGACGGAACGGGCGACCGGGTGCTGGTGGCCCTCAAGCCGGGCACGGACCTCGCCGTCCGCACCGGCCCCGCCGGCATCTTCCACGCCTGGGTCCCCTTCGGCGGCTCCCTCCTCCTCACTTCCCTGATCGTCGCGGGCGGCCTCGGCCTGCGCCGCACAGGCTGGGCCATGGGGCTACTGGGCGCGGCGCTCCTGGGCGCATCCTTCGCCACACTTACGCTGTAGCGCTCCCCGGGTGCCCCTGCTCGTACGGGCTCGCTCTTCGCCCCGGGACCACCCCACCGTTGTCCGACCGGCCAGTCTCCGGCTCATGGCCGATCACCTCGGCGGTCTGTCCTGATCGGAGCAGACCGCCGGGCTTGCGACCTGGGCCGCGGATCAGCGCAGTCCGGCGAAGAGATCGTTCTCGGGTACGGCCGCGCCGGTGGCGTCCTGGACACGTACGAAGGTCTCCATGCCCATCAACTCGCCGAACCGCTCCTTGCCCATCTTGAGGAAGAAGATGTTCTCGCCCTGACTGGCGTGCGCGGCCAGCGAGTCGAACTTCTGGCCGCTGAACGCGGTGGTGTCCACCCACGTGGTGACCTCATCGTCGGGGAGGCCGATCTTGGCCATCTCGTCGGCCTCGGCCGGATCCGGCTCCGGCATGTCCGGATGAAACTCGCGCATGATCTCCCCGAACCGCCGCATCCCCGAGTGGGGCATCGTCGTCCAGTACACCTTCGGTGTCAGCGCGGTCATCTCCAGCGCCGCCATCGTGATGCGGTGGGCCTGGATGTGGTCGGGGTGGCCGTAGAAGCCGTTCTCGTCGTAAGTGACGACCACATCGGGCCGGTAGTGTCGCATGAGTTCCGCGAGTCTGGCGGCGCCTTCCTCCACGGGGGTCTGCCAGAAGGATCCGGGGGCGTCGTTGCTCGGCCAGCCCATCATCCCGGAGTCGGGATAGTCCAGCATCTCCAGATCGCTGATCTTCAGGACTTCACAGCTCGCCTCGAGTTCTTCACGGCGCATCAAGGCGACGGCCGATGGATCGTGCCCGGGATCACCCGGCTTGACGCCCCCCGCTCCGTCACCGCAACCGCCATCGGTACACGTCACGAGCACCGTACGGATCCCCTCCGCCGCGTACCGCGCGAGGACCCCTCCGGTTCCGGTGGCCTCGTCGTCGGGGTGGGCGTGCACTGCCATAAGCGTCAAGGGCCGGTCGGTCATGAAACAGTCCTCCTGCGGAAATACGTCTTGGTCCGAGTGCGCGGCGGGCGTACCGCGATCCTGGAGCCCGGATCCTGGTGGGGCGGACGACCTTGTGATCCCCGTGCTCCCCGCCCGTGCGGCGCCGGTCCCTCGATCGATGCAACCGTGCCGACTGGACCTGCTGTTCCCGGATCCGACTTCCATCCGGCACCAGCCGTGAGAGGGGCCCGCTCCCTCTGGGAGCGGGCCCCTGACCCGTGTCACGCCGTCGTCATCCCGTGTTGCGGAGGCCCGCGGCTACGCCGTTGACCGTGAGGAGGAGGGCGCGGGCGAGCAGGGGGTCGGGGTCCTCGCCCCGCTCGGCCGCGGTGCGCTGCCGGTGGAGCAGGGTCACCTGCAGATACGAGATCGGGTCGAGGTAGGCGTCCCGGACGTGGAAGGTCTGCTTCAGCACCGGGTTGGAGTCGAGGAGTTCCCGTCCACCGGTGATCCGCAGCACCTCCCGCACCGTCAGTTCGTGCTCCTCCTGGATCACGTCGAAGACATGCTTCAGCTCATCCGGAACCAGCGTGTCGACGTAGTGCCGGGCGATCCGCAGATCCGTCTTGGCCAGCGTCATCTCGACGTTGGAGAGGAAGTTGCGGAAGAAGTGCCAGTGCTGGTGCATTTCGTCGAGGACGGTGTCGAGGCCGGCCTCACGGGCGGCCTTGAGGCCGGAGCCGACGCCGAACCAGCCGGGGACGATCTGCCGGGACTGGGTCCAGCCGAACACCCACGGGATGGCCCGCAGCCCGTCGAGGCCGGCGCCGGAGTCGGGGCGGCGGGAGGGACGGGAGCCGAGGTGGAGTTCGGCGAGCTGGTCCACCGGCGTGGAGGCGAAGAAGTACGCGGGCAGGTCGGGGTCGTCGACGAGCGTGCGGTAGGTACCGTGCGCGGCTTCGGAGACGGTTTCCATGGCCGCGTCCCAGCGGGCGAGCGCCTCGTCGGACTGGCGCGGGGCGGTGTGCAGGGCGGATGCCTGCAGCGTGGCGGCCACCGTCAGCTCCAGGTTCTCGCGGGCGAGCGAGGGCACGAGGTACTTGTCGGAGATGACCTCGCCCTGCTCGGTGACCTTGATCTCGCCCTCGAGGGTGCCCCACGGCTGCGCGAGGATCGCGTCGTGGGTGGGGCCGCCGCCGCGGCCGACGGTGCCGCCGCGGCCGTGGAACAGCCGCAGCCGTACGCCGTGCCGGTGGGCGACGTCGCGCAGCAGCCGCTGGGCGCGGTGGATCTCCCACTGGGAGGTGGTGATGCCGCCGAACTTGGAGGAGTCGGAGTAGCCGAGCATGACCTCCTGGACGTCGCCGCGGAGGGCGACGAGCCGCCGGTAGGAGGGGTCGGCGAGCATCTCGTCGAGAAGCTTGTCGGCGATCTTCAGCTCTTCGGTGGTCTCCAGCAGCGGAACGATGCCGATCTTGGCCCAGCCCGCGTGGAGGTCGATCAGCCCGGCCTCGCGGGCGAGGACGGCGGCGGCGAAGACGTCGTCGGAGCCCTGGCACATGGAGATGATGTACGACTCGACGATCTCGGGGCCGAAGCGCTCGAAGGACTCGCGGATGGTGTGGAAGACGCCGAGGGTCTTGGCGCCCGCGGCGTCCAGCGGCGCCGGGGTGGGGGCGAGGGGGCGCCGGGAGCGCAGCTCCTTCGCGAGCAGCTTGCGGCGGTAGTCGCGCGGCATGTCGGCGTAGCGCCAGGACTCCTCGCCGAGCCGGTCGAAGAGCTGGCCGAGGGCGTGGTGATGGGCGTCGGCGTGCTCGCGGACGTCCATGGTGGCGAGCTGGAGGCCGAAGGCGGCGAGGGTGCGGATGGAGCGCTCGAGCCGGCCGTCGGCGATGAGCTGACCGCGGTGGGCGCGCAGGGAGTCCTGGACGAGGTGGAGGTCGGCGAGGAGCTCGCCGGAGCCGAGGTAGTCGCGGCCGGGCTGGTGGGGGGTGTCCCCGGCGAGCCGCTCGCGGGTGTTGACGAGCTTCTGCCGCATGCAGGTGGCCTTGAGCCGGTAGGGCTCCTCGGCGTTGAGCCGCTTGTAGCGCGGGCTGATCTCGGGCAGCAGTTCGAGATCGCGCTGGAGGGAGGCGAGGAGCTCCTCGGAGGCGCCGGTGTTGCGGATGGAGCTGGAGAGCGCGGCGCGCAGCTCGTCGATGATCTCCAGCGCGTCGGTGATGCCGTGCTCGTGCTGGAGGATCAGGACGTCGCGGGTGACCTCGGGGGTGACGTTGGGATTGCCGTCGCGGTCGCCGCCGATCCAGGTGCCGAAGGTGAGCGGGCGGGTGGTGGCGGGCAGCTCGACGCCCACGCGCTCGAGCTCCGCGGTGAGGTCCTCGAGGACGTCGCCGACGGCTCCGGCGTGCAGCTCGTCGAGGTAGTAGATGGCGTTGCGGGCCTCGTCGGCGGGCTCGGGGCGGGCGACGCGCAGCTCGTCGGTCTGCCAGAGCAGGTCGATGCTCTCCGCGAGCCGCAGGTCGGCGCGGCGGGCGTCGCCGCCGACGGCGAGGGTGTCGAGCAGCTCGGCGATGCGTCGGAGCTTGGTGAGGACGGTGCGGCGGGCGGCCTCGGTGGGGTGGGCGGTGAAGACGGGGCGCACACCGAGGTTGGCGACGGTCTCCCGGAGGTGCTCGGGGTCGGCGTCCTTGAGCTGGTCGGCGGTGCGGGCGAGGATGCCGCCCTCGGCGGCGCGGCGGGCGCGCAGCTCGCGGCCGCGGTGCACCTGCTCGGTGACATTGGCCAGGTGGAAGTAGGTGGAGAAGGCGCGGACCAGCTTGGCGGCGGTCTCGAGGTCGGTGGAGCCGAGCAGGTCGGCCGCGGCCTCGCCGTCACTGCGGGTGAGGGCGCGGACGCGCTCGACGAGTTCGAGGAGATCGAGACCCTCCTGCCGGACGAGGGTCTCACCGAGCAGGTCACCCAGACGGCGGATATCGGCACGCAGGGCGGCATTGGTGTGGTCGGCACTGCTCACAGGTGCGGGCTCCTTGCAGTGAACGGGGTTCCAAGCGCGGCATCAGGGCGGGCGCGGCGGGCGCCGCGGGCTGCTGACCCGGTGCTTTCGGCCATGTGCGGACCGCGCTGTCCGACGCTCACCAGGATAGGCGGCACGACC
The DNA here is from genome assembly GCF_042750115.1 of Streptomyces sp. NPDC059455. Lineage (NCBI taxonomy): Bacteria > Bacillati > Actinomycetota > Actinomycetes > Kitasatosporales > Streptomycetaceae > Streptomyces > Streptomyces sp. NPDC059455. The sequence continues at coordinate 12,043 of NZ_JBHYVB010000183.1, read as the reverse complement.
CTGGGTGAGACCAGAGCCCTATTGCCCCGCTTCCCGGCCCTGCCATACTTACGACGCCGTAGGTTACGCATCCGTAGCCATGCCCCCGAGCCCCACGAGGGATACCATGACTGCAAGCCCCGACGTGGTCAACGACGCGCCGAAGGCCCAGGAGACTCCGCTTCCCACCGCCACGCTCGGCGGGGACAGCAAGCGTTCCGTCGAACAACTCGCCCTCCTCCTGTTCATCACCGTCCCCTTCGTCGCGCTGGTCGCGGCGGTTCCCCTGGCCTGGGGCTGGGGGGTCAGCTGGCTGGATCTGGCGCTTCTGGTGTCGATGTACTACATCGGCTGCCACGGCATCACGATCGGCTTCCACCGCTACTTCACCCATGGCTCGTTCAAGGCGAAGCGGCCACTGCGGATCGCGCTGGCGATCGCGGGGTCGCTGGCCGTGGAGGGCCCGCTGGTCCGCTGGGTGGCCGATCACCGCAAGCACCACAAGTTCTCCGACGCGGAGGGCGACCCGCACTCCCCCTGGCGGTACGGCGAAACCGTTCCGGCCCTGCTGAAGGGGTTGTGGTGGGCCCATATCGCCTGGATGTTCGATGAGGAGCAGACGTCGCAGTCCAAATACGCGCCGGACCTGATCAAGGACGGCGCCATCCGGGCGGTCTCCCGGCAGTTCGTGATCTGGACCGTGGTCTCCCTGATGGTGCCGCCGGTGATCGGCGGACTGGCGACCTGGTCCTGGCAGGGCGCGGTGACCGCCTTCTTCTGGGGGTCACTCGTCCGGGTGGCTTTGCTGCACCATGTGACCTGGTCGATCAACTCGATCTGCCACGCGGTGGGCAAGCGCCCGTTCAAGTCGCGGGACCGCTCCGGCAACGTGTGGTGGCTCGCGGTGCTCTCGTGCGGCGAATCCTGGCACAACCTGCACCACGCGGACCCGACCTGCGCCCGGCACGGGGTGATGCGGGGACAGCTGGATTCCAGCGCCCGGATCATCCGCTGGTTCGAGAAGGCGGGCTGGGCGTATGACGTCCGGTGGCCGAGCCAGGACCGTATCGATGCCCGCCGTCAGGAGGAGACCGCCGGAGCGGCATGATAGAGGGCGTGGCGACCGACAGTAATACCAGCGGTGAAAAGGACCGGCCGCGCCGGACCGGCCGGTCCTCCGGATCCGGAACCCGGCGGCCCCGCCGGGTCCGGATGACCGGCAAGGAGCGCCGGGAGCAGCTGCTGGACATCGGTCGCACGCTCTTCGCCGAACGCGGCTTCGAGGGCACCTCGGTGGAGGAGATCGCGGCGAAGGCCGGGGTCTCCAAGCCGGTGGTGTACGAGCACTTCGGCGGCAAGGAGGGGCTGTACGCGGTCGTGGTGGACCGCGAGATGCGGCGGATGTTGGACATGGTCACCACGTCCCTCACCGCGGGCCACCCGCGCGAGCTGTGTGAGCAGGCCACCTTCGCCCTCCTGGACTACATCGAGGAGTACACGGACGGCTTCCGCATCCTCGTCCGCGACTCCCCCGTCGCCCAGTCCACGGGCACCTTCGCCTCCCTGATCAGCGATATCGCCACCCAGGTGGAGGACATCCTGGGCCTGGAATTCAAGGCCCGCGGCTTCGACCCCAAACTGGCCCCCCTCTACGCCCAGGCCCTGGTGGGCATGGTCGCCCTGACCGGCCAGTGGTGGCTGGACGTCCGCAAGCCGAAGAAGGCCGAGGTCGCGGCCCACCTGGTGAACCTGGCCTGGCACGGCCTGGACGGCCTGGAGCAGAAGCCCCGCCTGATAGGCCGCCGCAAGAACTGACGGGCGTCGTCCGTGCCGCTATGGCCTGACGATGGCCTCGCCGATGACGAAACCCTTCGCGGGGCCGTCGGGGATGACGGCGTCGGTGCCGTAGGCGACGCGGTGCTCGTCGGCGTAGTCGGCCTTCTTGGGGTTCGGGTCGGTCAGCACGACGACCGTTCCATCCCCGTCGAAGTCGTCGATCAGGACGTAGAGCGGGATGCCCGCACGGGCGTAGGCCCGGCGCTTGCGCTCCCGGTCGCGCGACTGGGCCTCCCGGCCGGGCGAGACCACCTCGAAGACGGCCCGGACGCCGCTCGCGTCCACTCCGAGATCCTCCTCGTCGGGGATCTCGTCGAGGTCCTCGGGGGCGATGAAGAGGTCGGGGATCCACACCTTGCGGCGGTGGATGATGTTGACGTCCTGGTACGCGACATCGTCGCCGTCTGCGAGATGAGCCTCCAAGGCCCGGCGGAGGCGGTTGATGATCACGCCATGACGGCGACGGCCGGTGGGCGACACCTCGATGAACTCCTCGATGATCTCGGCCCGGTAGCCCTCGGGGAGTTCCATGGCCTTCCACGCCTGCCACAGCACCTCGTCCAGGGACACGGCCTCATGCCCGGCAGTCGAGGGCACGTCTTCCTCCAGTGCGGGGTACGGCTCGTGCGCGAGAGCGGTCATCGTGAAGCACCTCCTCCATCAGTCTGGGCGCCGACGCCACTGCGGCACAAGCGACACCGTGACGCTATGCGTCCATGAGGCCTCATTGCGGCAAACCCCGGACCGATCATCCGATCGAGTGATATCACCCGATCGGCTCCAGGAACTCCAGCCGGTTGCCGACCGGGTCCTCGGAGTAGAAGCGGCGGTGCCCTGGCAGTTCCTCGTCCCAGACGACCTCGGCACCGTTCCCTGCGAGGCGGGTGGCGAAGGCTTCCAGGCCGACGACCCGGAGACCCGGGTGGGCCTTGCGGGAGGGGCGGAAGTCCGGGTCGATGCCCAGGTGGAGCTGGACCGGGCCGCGGGCGAACCACAGGCCGCCGTTGGCGGCGAGGGTGGCCGGTTTGGGGATCTCGGTCATGCCGAGCACCTCGCCGTAGTAGGTGCGCAGCGCGGGTTCGCTGCCGGGTGGGGCGGCGAGCTGGACATGGTCGAGGGCCGTGATCATCGGGGGGCCTTGTGGGCGACGATGAAGATGCGGCGGAAGGGGAAGGCCGTGCCGTGGGGGGTGGCGGGGTACGCGTCGCGGAGGAGGGCGGCGTAGGTGGTCAGGAAGCGGTCGCGGGCGGGCGGGTCGTCGGCGAGGGCGGTCAGGACCGGGCGCAGGGCGGTGCCCTTGACCCAGTCGAGGACGGGGTCGGGGCCGGTCAGGATCTGTACATAGGTGGTCTCCCAGGCGTCGACCTCGCAGCCGAGCGCGGCCAGGCGGTCCAGGTATTCGGTCGGTTCCAGGACGGCGGCCGGGTCGCGGAGGCGGGCGGCGAGGCGGTCGCGCCATTCGGGTGCGTTGCACAGGTCGCGCAGCAGGGTGTGGCTGGGGGCGGTGAAGTTGCCGGGGACCTGGAAGGCGAAGGTGGCGCCGGGGCGCAGTCCGGCCAGCCAGGCGGGGAAGGCGTCGGGGTGGCCGGGGATCCACTGGAGGGCGGCGTTGGAGACGATCAGGTCGTAGGGCTCGTCCGGCACCCAGTTCCGCACATCGGCCTGCCGGAGGTCGAGGCGGCCGCCGCCGGTGGTGGGGCCCGCGAGGGGCTGGGCCTCGGCGAGCATCTCGGCGGAGCTGTCCAGGCCGGTGATCCGGGCGTCGGGCCAGCGGTCGAAGAGCAGGGCGGTGACGTTGCCGGCGCCGCAGCCCAGGTCGGCGATGCGGGGCGGGCGGCCGGGGTCGGTGGGCAGCTCGGGGACGCGGGCCAGCAGGTCCAGGAAGGGGCGGGTGCGGTGGCCGGCGTGGCGGAGATACTGCCGAGGGTCCCAGTTGGGTGCGGTGGTCATGGTCGGTCCCCCTGCGGGTACGGTCGATACGAGGCGCCGTGGTCGCTTCCGCGTGTCCCGGCGCCTTACCGTGCTCCACGTTATCTCTTGATGTCAAGAGACTTCATGTCGACAGACCCACTACACTGATCGCCATGGAGGACGAGGTCGATCGGCTGGTCGCGGCGTGGCGGCGGGAACGCCCCGACCTCGATGTGGAACCGCTCGAAGTGCTCAGCCGGGTCAGCCGGCTCGCTCGCCACCTCGACCGGGCACGGCGGATCGCCTTCGCCGAGCACAATCTGGAGCCCTGGGAGTTCGACGTTCTGACCTCGCTGCGCCGGGCCGGGCCCCCGTATCAGCTCTCCCCCGGGCAGCTGCTGACCCAGACGCTGGTCACCTCGGGCACCATGACCAACCGCATCGACCGGCTCGCCACGAAGGGGCTGGTCGAGCGAGGGCCCGACCCCAGTGACCGGCGCGGTGTGCTGGTCCGGCTGACCGCCGAAGGGCGTGACCGCGCCGATCAGGCACTGGCGGGGCTGCTGGACCATGAGCACGCCATCCTGGCCGAGCTCTCCCAGGCCCAGCGCGCCGAACTGGCCGCGCTGCTACGCCAGCTGACCGCCCCGTTCGACAATCTCCCCGGCTAGGTCGACCGGGCCCACACCGGCCCGCCGGGCCAGCGCCACGGCGGCGAGCGTGGAGTGGACGCCCAGCTTGCCCAGCACATTCTGCATATGGGTGCGGACGGTGTGCGGGGAGAGGAAGAGCCGCTCGGCGACGGCCTTACGGCCGAGCCCGGCCACCATGCAGCGCAGCACCTCCCGCTCACGCGGTGTCAGCGACTCGACCAGACGCTCGCTTTCGGTGCGGTGCTTACGGGCGGCCGTCAACTCCCGCAGGACGCCGGTGAGCAGAGCGGGCGGCAGATGGGTCTCCTCCCGCAGCACCCCCCGGATGACCGCGAGCAGCCGGACCAGTGAGCAGTCCTTGGCGACCCAGCCGGACGCACCGGCCTGCAGCGCCGCCGCCGCGCGGCGCGGATCGTCGCGCTCGGCCAGCACCACGGTGCGCACCCCCGGCTGGGCGGAGCGGACCGCGCCGACGAGCGATATGCCGTCGGTCGCCCGGCCGTTCACCGCCCGTGCGGGGCCGCCATGGGCCCCACCATGCGGCCCGCCGTGCGCGCCGACGTGTGCCCCGCCATGGATGCCGCTGTGCGCCGTGCCGTTCGTCCCGCCGTACGGCAGCTCGGCCGACACCGGAAGCGGTGGTGGCCCCATACCGTCGGCGGCCGTGCCCAAGTCGGCGTCGACCAGCAGGACGTCGAAGCGGCGCCCCTCCGCCGCTCCACGCTCCAGACAGCGCAGCGCCGCCGGACCGCTTCCGGCCGCCGCCACGTCCACGTCCTGCTCCGCCGCGAGGGCGGCCGCTAAGGACTCGGCGAAAATACGATGGTCGTCGACCACGAGAACCCGAATACGTGCCACGAACAACCCCCCACGTCGCCGGATGAAAGATCCCGGATACACCGAGAAACAGTGCGGGTACGGCGCCCGGCGCAAGGTCACCACGACCCGCACGGCCGCCGCCGTGCCGTGATTGCTACCCCACCCCGGGCGTCGTACCTGCCTGTCTCGCCCCCTGATATAGCGTCGGCCCCCACCGACGCTGTACTCAGAGTAAGGCCGTGGTCTCATATAGGAAGCGGATTAGCGAAACTGACCGCTCTCGGCTGTTCACTGTGGGTTTCTTGTTCGCTCTTGGGGAGTCCGAGATCCACGAGCGGCGAAACTTTACCGAGGGGCGATCAAGGGCCGGTGGGTACGGCCCCCTACAGCCGTCCCGCCCCCGCGCTGGGCACCGCCGGGAAGATCCGCGGCGCCCGGTGCCCGGCCGCGCCGAACGCCTCGGTCACCGCCTTGCTCACCGCCTCCGCGTCCGCCTCGGCCACCAGCACGATCGCCGAGCCGCCGAAGCCGCCCCCGGTCATCCGCGCCCCGAGCGCCCCCGCCGCGTTCGCCGTCTCCACGACCAGATCGAGCTCGTCACAGGAGATCTCGAAGTCGTCGCGGCAGGAGGCGTGCCCGGCGGTCAGCACCGGCCCGATGGACCGGGTGTCCCCCGCGTCGAGCCGCTCGATGACCTCTTCCACCCGCCGGTCCTCGGTCACCACATGGCGCACCCGCCGCCGGGTGGCCGCGTCGCGGCCCAGCCGCTCCAGCTCGGCGAGCGTCGCGTCGAGCCCCTCGAAGGGCACGTCCCGCAGCGCCCGCACCCCGAGCGCCCGCGCGGCCGCCTCGCACGCGGCGCGCCGGCTCGCGTAGGCGCCGTCGCCCAGCTCGTGCTTGACCCGGGTGTCCACGACCAGCAGCCGCAGCCCCTCGGCCGCCAGGTCGAACGGCACCTGGCGCTGGGTGAGATCACGGGCGTCGAGGAAGAGGGCGTGCCCCTCGGTGCAGCACGCCGACGCCATCTGGTCCATGATCCCGCAGGGCACGCCCACGAACGCGTTCTCCGCGCGCTGGCACAGCTGGGCGATGCGCGGCGGGGTGAGCCCCAGCCCGTACAGGTCGTTGAGCGCGGTGGCCGTGACCACCTCCAGCGCGGCGGACGAGGACAGCCCGGCGCCGGTGGGCACGGTGGACTCGAAGTGCAGTTCCGCACCACCGGCCCGGCCCGTCAGCAGCCCCGCCTCGCGCAGCGCCCAGACCACTCCGGCCGGATAGGCCGCCCAGCCGCCGCGGTCGCCGCCGCCGGTGCCGCCCGCGACCGGCGCGAGCTCCTCGACCCGCAGCTCGACGACCCCGCCCGGGACGTCGCCCGAATGCAGCCGCAGCACCCCGTCGGTGCGCGGGGAGGCGGCGGCCAGACAGGTGTGGGGCAGGGCGAGCGGCATGACGAAGCCGTCGTTGTAGTCGGTGTGCTCGCCGATCAGATTGACCCGGCCCGGCGCCGCCCAGACGCCGCCGGGCTCGGTGCCGTAGACCTCGCGGAACCCCGCCGTGACCCGCCCGGGTCCGTGCTCGTCCGTCACTGACTCTCCCTCCGCTGCGCGAACTCCCATGCGTCCGCGACGATTCCGGCCAGGTCGGCGCGGGTCGGGCGCCAGCCCAGGCGCTCCTTGGCACGCTCGGCGGAGGCCACCAGGACCGCCGGGTCGCCGCCGCGGCGCGGGGCGGCGATCTCCGGGATGGGATGGCCGGTGACCTGGCGCACCGTCTCGATGACCTCGCGGACGGAGAAGCCGTTCCCGTTGCCGAGGTTGCAGATCAGATGCTCGCCGGGATTGACTCCGCGGCGCGCGGCGCCTCCATCAAGGGTGGTGGTGGGAGACGGGAGGGCGGCACCGAGGGCGAGCAGATGGGCGTCGGCGAGGTCGGCGACATGGATGTAGTCGCGGACGCAGGTGCCGTCGGGGGTGGCGTAGTCGTCGCCGAAGACGGAGATGGCCGCACGGCGGCCCTGGGCGACCTGGAGCACCAGGGGGATGAGGTGGGACTCGGGGTCATGGCGCTCGCCGTACGCCCCGTAGGCGCCCGCGACGTTGAAGTACCGCAGGGAGACCGCGGCCAGGCCGTGGGCGGCGCACTCCCCGCTGATCATGTGGTCGACGGCGAGCTTGCTGGCCCCGTAGGGGTTGGTGGGCGCGGTGGGGAGGTCCTCGGTGATCGGGACCTGGTCGGGCTCGCCGTAGGTGGCGGCGGTGGAGGAGAAGACGAGGGTGCGCACCCCGGCGTCGCGCATCGCGGCGAGCAGCTCGGTGGTGCCGCCCACATTGTTGACCCAGTACTTCTCGGGGTTGACGACAGACTCGCCCACCTGGGAGAACGCCGCGAAGTGCAGCACGCCGTCGTAGGTGGGGTCGAGCCATTTGCCCGCGTCCTGGATGCGGCCCTCGATGAACTCCGCGCCCTCGGGGACCCCGGCGCGGTGGCCGGTGGAGAGGTCGTCCAGCACCGTCACCCGGTGCCCGGCTTCGAGCAGATGCGCCGCGACCACGCTGCCGACATAGCCGGCTCCGCCGGTGACCAGGTACTTCTTCTGCTGCGCATTGCTCACTTGCTCGCTACCTCTCGCAGTCGCTCGGCCGCGGCCTCCGGCGGCACATCGTTGATGAACACATTCATGCCGGATTCGGAACCCGCGAGAAACTTCAGCTTGCCGGAAGTGCGGCGGATGGTGAAAAGCTCGAGGTGAAGTGCGAATTCACCGCGGTCGGTCAGGTGGTACGGCGCCTGGTGCCAGGCGGAGATGTAGGGCGTGGGCGGCTCACCCTCGCCGAAAATCCGGTCGAAGCGCTTCAAGATTTCCAGATACATCTGTGGAAACTCTGTGCGCGCGGCCTCGTCCAGCGCCGGCAGGTCCGGGACCCGCCGCTTCGGGTAGAGGTGCACCTCGTAGGGCCAGTGGGCGGCGTAGGGCACGAACGCGACCCAGTGCTCGCCGTCGAGCACCACCCGGCGCCCGTCGGCCAGCTCATCGGCGACCACATCATCGAACAGATTCCGACCAGTGGCCGCACGGTGCTCACTGAGCGAACGGAGCATCAGCCGTGTACGAGGGGTCACAAAGGGATACCCGTAGATCTGGCCGTGCGGATGGCCGAGGGTGACGCCGATCTCCGCGCCGCGGTTCTCGAAGCAGAAGACCTGTTCGACGGCGGGGTGTTGGGCCAGTTCGGCGGTGCGGTCGGTCCAGGCGTCGAGCACCAGCGCGGCCTGTTCGGCGTCGAGGTCGGCGAAGGAGGCATCGTGGTCGGAGGTGAAGCACACGACCTCGCACCGGCCCGAGTCACCGGCCAGCGACGGGAAGCGGTTCTCGAAGACCACGACGTCGTAGTCGGAGGCGGGGATCTCGCTGTGCCGCCCCTCGCGGGAGGGGCACAGCGGGCATTCGTCGGCCGGTGGGTGGTAGGTGCGGGCCTGGCGGTGGGAGGCGATCGCCACCCGGTCGCCGAGCAGGCGGTCGTGCCGGATCTCCGAGCGGGTCGCGATGGGGTCGAGCGGCCGCTGGTCGACGGCGTCGCGCACCGCGTCGTCGCGTGCGTCGTAATAGATCAGCTCGCGTCCGTCCGCAAGCCGCGTCGCCGTCTTCTTCACTCCGCCAGCTCCTGTCAGGTGCACCCAACACAACTCAACATAATGAACCACAAGCCAACAGTGCCGTCAATGCGCGGTGTAGGTGCTCGGACAAACCACAAGAATTCGGATACGTTCATCGAACGTTTCTGGTGCATTCCGTTCAGGCGATGAGGCGAGACCATGCACTATCTGGCCGAAGGGCTGCGACTCCCCACCAACGCGCTCGACTACACGATCCTGATCCTCTATTTCGTCGTCGTCCTCGGCGTGGGATTCGCCGCCAGAGCGAGCGTCAAGACCAGCCTCGACTTCTTTCTCTCCGGCCGGTCGCTGCCCGCGTGGGTCACCGGGCTGGCCTTCGTCGCCGCGAATCTGGGTGCCCTGGAGATCCTGGGAATGGCCGCCAACGGCGCGCAGTACGGGGTGTACACGGTGCACTGGTACTGGGTCGGGGCGATTCCGGCCATGGTCTTTCTCGGCCTGGTGATGATGCCGTTCTACTACGGTTCCAAGGTACGGTCCGTCCCCGAATTCCTGCTGCACCGCTATGGGCCGTCCTCGCATCTGCTCAGCTCGATCATCTTCTCGGTCGCCTCCGTGCTGATCGCGGGGGTGAACCTCTACGCGATGGCGATCGTGGTGGAGGCGCTGCTGGGCTGGCCGCAGTGGGTGGCCATCGTGGTCGCGGGGCTCTTCGTGCTCGCGTACATCACCCTCGGCGGACTCTCCTCGGCCATCTACAACGAGGTGCTGCAGTTCTTCGTGATCCTGGCCGCCCTCATCCCGCTCACCGTCGTCGGCCTCCGGCGGATCGGCGGCTTCGGCGGGCTCAAGGACTCGCTCACGGCCTCCCATGGCCCCAATTTCGTCTCCGCCTGGGGCGGCACCGGCATCGGGTCCGACAACCCGCTGGGGGCCAACTGGCTGACCATCGTGCTGGGCCTCGGCTTCTGTCTGAGCTTCGGCTACTGGACGACCAACTTCGCCGAGGTGCAGCGCGCCCTGTCGGCCAAGAACCTCTCGGCCGCCCAGCGCACCCCGCTGATCGCCGCGTTCCCCAAGATGTTCATCCCGCTGATCGTGGTGGTCCCCGGGCTGATCGCCCTGGTCATGGAGCCGGACATCGGCTCGAAGACGAGCGGTCTTCAGTACAACGACGCGATTCCGCTGCTGATGAGCGAGCTGCTGCCGAACGGGGTGCTGGGGCTCGCGGTGACCGGGCTGCTGGCCGCCTTCATGGCGGGCATGGCGGCCAATGTGTCGTCCTTCAACACGGTCTTCACCAACGACATCTGGCGGGCGTATGTGCGGAAGGGCCGGCCGGACGGGTACTACCTGCTGACCGGGCGGGTGGTGACGGCGATCGGGGTGCTGGCCGGCATGGGGACGGCGTTCATCGCCTCCTCGTTCAGCAACATCATGAACTACCTCCAGACCCTGTTCTCGTTCTTCAACGTGCCGCTGTTCTGCGTCTTCATCATCGGGATGTTCTGGAAGCGGGCCACCGCCGCGGCCGGGTTCTGGGGGCTGCTGTGCGGCACGGTGGCCGCGATGATCAACTACTTCTGGCTCTACCTGGGGGATGTCATCGCCATCCCCAGCGACCAGGGCGCCAACTTCGTCTCCGCCATCGTGGCGTTCATTGTCGGCGGGGTGGTGATGGTCGCGCTGACCCCGTTCACCAAGCCCAAGCCGGTGGAGTCGCTGGCCGGTCTGGTCTACGGCACCACCGCGCCCGGGGTCGCCGAGCCGCCGGCGCCGGGCGACGAGGCGTGGTACCGCCGTCCGGCCGTGCTGGGCTGGAGCGCGCTGATCCTCGCGGCCCTGTGCTACATCCCGTTCTCCCTGTGACCCTTCCGGGATTAAGGAGCGTGCGCCATGAGTGAGGAGTACGAATACCGGCACGAGGTCGAGGAGCTGGAGCAGAAGTCGGCGACCGCGGCCCGGCTGTTCGATGTGCGGCGGATCATCGGCGGACTGTTCGTGATCTACGGGATCATCGTCCTCATCGCCGGGTTCACCGCCTCGGACGCGGATGTGAGGAAGGCGTCGGGCATCAACATCAACCTCTGGACGGGGTCGTGCATGCTCGCGGTGGGCCTGCTCTTCCTGCTCTGGATGAGGCTCAGGCCGCTGTCCGCGCCCGGGGCCGGGCCCAAGCCGGAGCCCGCTCGGCCCGGGGGCGGGCCCGGAGCCGGGCCTGGGGCCGGAGAGCCCGGGGGCCGAGAGCCCGGGTCCGGAGCGGGCTGAGAAACGCGGGCCACGGCACGGACTACGGCGCCGACGCGGGCGGCTGCAGCGTGGGAGGCGGCTGGGGCGAGGGCGGCCCGGTCCGGCGCGTCGCCGCGCGGTCCAGCAGCCCCGTACGGGCCGCCAGGGCCGCCGCCTCCAGCCGCGAGCCCACCCCGAGCTTCATCAGCACCCGCTGCACATGGGTGCGGGCCGTGCTGGGGGCGATCCCCATGCCCGCCGCGATCAGCCGGGTGTCCTCGCCCTCGGCGACCCGCACCAGCACCTCCACCTCGCGCGGGGTCAGCATCCGCAGCAGCCGGGCGCCCTCGTCGTCGGGCTGGGCCGCGGGGTTGAGCAGCTCCGCGAACGCCCCCTGGAGCAGCTGGGGCGCCACGGCCGCCTCGCCCGCGCGCGCCTTCATCATGGCCCGTTCGACGCCCTCGATCCGCTCGTCGTGGCGCACATAGCCGGACGCCCCGGCGGCGAAGGCGGCGGCGATGCCGCGCGGGCTCGGCACCGGGCCGAGCACCACGACCGCGACCTGCGGCCGCTCCTTCTTGATCCGCACCACCGGGTCGAACACCCCCGGCTCGGCGGGTGCCGCCGTGCCCAGCAGGCACACCTCAGGTGCCCGGCTCACCACCAGGTCCGCCGCGCCCGCGCTCGGCGCCGCCGCGGCGAGCACCCGGTGCCCGCGCAGCTTCAGCGCCGAGGCGAGCGCCTCCGCGAGCAGACGGTGATCGTCGACCACCATGAGTCGCACGCCCATGAGCTCCCCCCATTCGCTCAGGGGGGAAAGCTACACGCTTGTTCGACGTTGCGCGCCCCTTACCGGGCAGAAGCCCCTCGGAATGCCGAAATCCCGGCCATTCGTGCCTACTTGACGTCCGGTTGACGTCCCAATCCGATCGATGCGGCCGGGTTCCCCGGGGCGCGCGCTCCGGCGCTCCGCCCGACCGCACAGCGGGGGGGGGGCGGCC